>JAFIEY010000059.1 GCA_020832345.1 Cryomorphaceae bacterium
GGAAAGGTTATAATTTAACCACTACGATAAATAATTTCAATTTATCCTACGATGATATTGGGGAAGGAGGTACTCCAGTCATTTTTTTGCACGGTTTTCCGTTTGATAAAACGATGTGGGAGGTGCAAATTGAAGCTTTAAAATCAACCAATCGTTTGATAGCAATGGATATCAGGGGTTTTGGAAAATCTACGGATGAGGAAACTGAACTGAGTATTGACTTGTTTGGAGATGATTTAATTGCGTCAATGGATAAATTAAATATAGATGAAGCCATTATTTGTGGTTTATCTATGGGTGGATTTATAGCTCTGAATGCACATAAAAGATTTCCAGACCGCTTTAAGGCGTTGATTTTGTGCGACACTCAATGCATCGCTGACACAGCTGAGGTGAAGAAAAAACGTTATAAAATTATTGAAGAAATAGACTTAGATGGAGCGGCTAATTTTAATGAAGGATTCTTGAAAAGTGTGTTTCATGAAGATTCTTTGATGCATAAAAAGGAATTAGTTGAAAAATTACGTCAGGTGGTATTTTCTAATTCTCAGCATATTATCAAGATGGGGTTAATTGCTTTGGCTGAGCGTTCAGAAACTTGTTCTTTTTTGAGGGAGATTGCCGTTCCAACTTTGATTATTTGCGGAAGGGAAGATGAAGTAACACCACTGGCTCAATCTGAATTTATGAATTCAACTATAGAGTGGTCAGCGCTTCACGTAATTGAAAATGCCGGGCATGTATCAAATCTTGAGCAACCTGTTGAGTTCAATAAACATCTTTTAGATTTTTTAACAGCTTTAAGTAATTCTGATTTTGAGCAAATTAATGGGGAGGAAAGAATGGTTTAATTATTTTGCAAGGTTCGAGAACATTATTTTGGAGCAATCATTCAATCATTGAGCGTATAAACAAAACTCCGGTTACTAAATGTTGAGTTTACTCCAAAAAGTCCCTTTCTGCCAAAATCTTCCTTGTTGATATATTTTTGAATCGTCACTTGCTCCGGTTCAAAAATCCCCTCGATTTTGATTGAAATCATCCTTTTTGGAGTGGACTCAATGTTTATTTAGAAAAATTGGTTGGTTTTCAAATATATTCAAGAACTCTTTGAGACTGTACCACCTTATGTCATAACATAGCCAACATGTTTTGTCGCCTATTTATTCAATTCTGGTCAATTCTCCTATGAGTTCTGTTGAATCCATATCTGAACTTGAAATTTGGATATATCCGTTTTCAGTCAGCTCAATCACTTTACAGGTTAGTACCATCTCAGGTAAATTATTATTATCTGGATTGAGCAAATCCTCTACAGGTCTGAGTTGATAAGTACAATCATCTATCCAGGTGACTTCAAGCTTTAATTTATATCCATGTTTTCTGTTCTCTTCGATTTGATATTTTTCATCTCTCTCAATTATCGTTTCGCCGGCTGCCTCACTATAAATTCTATATTTCCCAGTTTTAATACTTGAACAGTCAATATCCGATTTGGTGCATTTATCACTGAGTTCAGCCTTATAAGCCTCTGAAATATTAGCGTTTCCAATTTTTTCTGATATGTCCAAATATTGTATGGCTTTTTCACAATTGTCTTTGTAGAGATAACAAATTGATAATTTGTAACTTGAATTTGAGTTCTCTGGATTTATTGAATGCGCTTTGGCAATTTTTTCAATTGCTTTATCCAATTTTTCATTAGCTTTTACTTCATCCGTTTGAAGGTGAATGTAAAATTCAGCTAAATAAGTAGTTCCGTAATCTATTAAAATATTGTCGTTATTCTTGTCAATTTTCAAACCTGCTTCATATTGCTCCCTTGACAATTCAAATTTTTCAAATGCCATATAAACGGCACCGTATCCCCAATAAATATTTGGGTTTCCCTCGTCTAACAAATAGGCTTGATTAAATCGGTACATGGCAGTAATTAAATCACCTTTATACAAATACTTAAAACCTAAATCAACTAAATGATTTGAGGCTTCTTCTTTTGAATCGAATTCTTTCATTATATCTTTTAGGAATGCTTTGTCTGCTTTATTCTCCTTTTTATTTTCACCAAACTTTGGCAGCAATCGTTCATCCGTCATTGACTTTTTTTGCCATTCTTCAAATGTCAATTGTTGTCCGAACGAAACAATTGAAAGGGTTAATACGGTGAGGGTTAAAAGGCTTTTCATTGTTATTGTATTATGGGTTGATGGCAATTGTTTTCTGTTTGCAAAATTGTCTTGTCGAGAATATATGCCCGATGCGTTCTTCTTCCACAAACATACTTTATTTTTTTCATTGTTGATTGGTTCGTGCTACTTTTTCTTGTTTTCCATGAAAACCTTTTCTTGTTCAACTCCTTTGAAATATTGAATACCGCCCCAGATGACTGCTCCGTAAGGTAAAATAAAAAATCCTATTTCATTAGCTATTGCATGAGTAATTATTGCAATTAGCATTCCGATCATAGCTATTAATGTCCCCTGATCTTTATTTTTTTTATAATCAGTTGAAGATCCGATTTCGTAATTTCCTGTGGATGCTAATTTCAAATTCAAATGTCTTTCAGCTTCTTTTGTGTCTTCATGGAAATCTTTACAAGTATTTTCAAAGTCAGCATATTGGTTAGTTAGACCGCAAAGTAGTCCTTTTTTTAGGTCAAGTTTTCTGTTTTTACAGGTTTTGCAGAATTCAAGTTGTTCCTCTCTATTCATGAGTCTGCTCTAAAAAGTCCCTTTCTGCCAAAATCTTCCTTGTCGGTAGGTTTTTGAATCCTCACTAACAGCTGGTTAGCTCCGGTTCAAAAATCCCCTCCGCGTCGATTTTGATTGAAATCATCCTTTTTAGAGTGGACTCATTCATTATTCATTGAACTTTATAAATCCGGTTCCATCCATATCAACGGAAATTAGTGCGTCATTTTCCCCAAGAATTTTCCAGGTCCCTACTTTTTTGGCGCTGTCCATTTGTCCTTCCCGGATTAGGATACCTTCTTCGTTCCATTCCCTCCAAAAACTATCGATTATCCTGTCTTGCCCCACCGTAAACGTTTCAATCCTCTTTTGGCCATTTTCATAGTAGTCAGTGGTCAGCCATTTATTTTTTGAGGTGTCAATTAGGAAGAGTTTTCTTGATATTTGTCCTGATTCGTAATAACATAATATGCTGTCTTTTTCCTTTCCATTGATGTAAGTAGAATGCGCTTCCGGATTGCCATTTTCGTACCACCAGAACCACGGGCCAGTCAGTTGCCCATTTTGGACATAACCCTTGCTTCCCAATTGCCCATTCGGATAATAAAATTGGCGTTCGTAATAAGTTGTGTCCGTCTGGTCTGGATAATAGTAAACAATCCTTTTAGCCCCGTCCACGTGTGTTTCCACAATTGTTATTTTGTCTTTATCTGAACAAGAGGCCAGGGTCAAAACGGATAGAAGTATTATTATTGCTTTGGCCATTTTATTTGTGTTGGGTTGGTTTTTTCATTTATGAGTCTGCTCTAAAAAGTCCCTTTCTGCCAAAATCTTCCTTGTCGGTAGATTTTTGAATCCTCACTTGCTCCGGTTCAAAAATCCCCTACGCGTCGATTTTGATTGAAATCATCCTTTTTGGAGTGGACTCATTTTTTGTCTTACCATTGTTTTAAATGCGTCTTCATCTGCTTTGTCTTTAAACACCTTTTTTGGGACAAGTATTGCCATATTTGCGTCCATGTATAAATAGAAAGCCTTGGAACTTTCTTCTAGTTTCTTAATTGTTGTCCAATCGCTGCTGCCTTCAGAATTAGCTGTTTTGTAAATTATTTTGTCTTCCGCAAATTCTACTTCTTTTTGTCCAAGTATTGCGCCGTCATTGTTCGGGATGCTTTTGGTTTTATTTAAACCCCGATAAATTACAAATACGTAAACAATCACACATACAATTGAAGATATAACTGTTAGGGTCAGGTCAAACTGTTCTCGGTTTAGAAATAATTGCAAGAATATTATCGTCAAGGCTCCAACCATAACCGTCCTTTTCAACTTTGTTTTGAAAAAGTGAAATTTATTAAAATCAGCATAGTCTTGTCTTGAAATGTCTATTGTAAGTCTCATGTGGGTTGTTGTTAAAATACCGTAAATCTTGAATTAACGAAACAATGAAGCCCTTTAGACTTTCCTTTTCCCCAATTACCATCTACAAACATACTCTGTTTTTCCGTATTATCAAACCTCATTTTCTCTGTCGCTTTTATACCGCATTAAAATTTTGTTTTTTATCTCATCTAAGTCTGAAACAGATGCTTGTGCAACTGTTTCAATCATAGTAGCGTTGTTCTTTAATCTAAGTGTTCCCATTTGATCGTTGGAGTCGCTTTTGTAGATAATCTCTGCCTCTAAGTTATTTACTTCAATCTCTTGTTTCCCGTCGATAAATAGTCGATAGTCAGCGATATATAAAATTTTGTCTTGTTTTAAAGTCAAAATCTCACGGCCAACTGAATTTCACAACGCCAACCGAAGTAGGTAAAATGCAGCTCCCCAACAAAAGAAAAAGGATAAAAAAACGCCAATATGAGGGCCATTTCCATAAGTCAAAACAAAAAATGTGACGCCAAGCGGAATCAGCGTCAGGACGGACAGAGTTATTGTCAAAATCACTAAAATTACTTTTGGCGCTTTGGGCGTCGAAATTGTATATTGTAATCCGGCAGTTTCAATTTGGCTTTGTTTCATTTTGATTTAGTTGGAAGTCTATATCTATTGGGGTAAATTGAATCAGCCCAATTGCATATTCTCTTCAATTCGTCCATTTTGGTTTCTCTGTTTTCACCAAAAGTCCGTTTGCAATGAAGCTGTTTCCTTTTGTCAATTCGATTGTATAAGTCAATTGTTCGTCTTTAATTTTTTCAATTGAAATCAGGTCAAGAAACCTGTTTTCTGTGGGGTTAAAGATTCTATCACCGATTTTTAATTGAACAACTTCCGTTGACTGGTCATAATTTTTATTGGATTTTGTCGGATTTACAGAAGCCCAATTATGTTTATCAGTCCAAAAAGGATGGTCGTCTGTTACAATTATTTCCCGATCAGAAAATTTTAGTCTTAAAAGGTTTTTATGACTTACAATTACAAGTTGCGAAACCTTGGTTTTGTCTAACTTATTTGTGGCCATATTGTAGGTTAAGACCCAATCTTGATTTGTTATTTCTTCAATTTTCTTTGTCGTGTTGTCCGCCAGGGTAATTTCTGTCCCTGCTCCAAAACAATGGACGTCAATTCCATCAAAATAAATTTCTGTAATTGCTGTTTCATCATACTTGTCGCCTTTATAAACTTCAGCAATTTCAAATTTCATAGTCCACCAAGGCTTTTTATGTAGATCATCCCAATTGACTCTGTCGCTATATCCAAGTGGCTCGAAGGAGAAAATTTGTTCTTGCCTGGTGTCTTCTAGTAGAAGCATTGCAAATGGTTTGTCGTCAATATACATTTTAAGTTTTTTTACTCTTGAATTTTCCTTCCAAGTTTTTTCTGATTTCACATAGCCATTCACAATGATAACTTTAGTAATTCTCGGGTTTTGTGGACGAATGTGGTAGGTCAGATATTCTCCAATTCCGTAACCGGGTACACCTTCAATCCAGGCAGTTTTGTAACTAAGGTCGTGAGCGTTTTTTGCGCTATAATTATTTCCCTCAGATGGTTCTAATTCAGATGAAGCTGAAAGTGTGTCTTGTCCGCCACCACAATACCAACTGCAACCAACACCAATGATGTCCCAATAACCTTCATTTAAAGTTGCGCAAAATTCGTTAAGTTCTATTTGCTCTTTTGTAAAGTCTTTTTCATCAATTTTAGATACCACTTCTTTCCAAAATTTTTCACATTCTTTTTGTTTCTTTAAAAACTCCAATTCTCCTTCAAGACTTTTGTCAACCAAATTACCTAAAGTGGGTTTCATTTCCTTAAAAGTTTGCCCATAAACTGATAGCGTGAATAAAGTCAAAAGAAATGTTGTTAACTGTCGCATAGTCTGCATTTTAAAATAAGAGGCAAATTAAAGTAAACCGAACTTTGAGGCCTTTTTTCCATGTTTTCTACCCACAAAAATACTGCATTATTTTGTGTAATTCAAGGGTAAAATTCCTAAAGGTCTGGAAATGATCAGAATTATTGGTTTTTGGAGAAAAACGATTAAAAGGGGTTTTTCCTTTTTAGAAGGGATAGACTTAGACCATTTACGCTTTGGCTGAAATAGTCGTTGCCAATATCAGTAATGAGTCTGCTCTAAAAAGTCCCTTTCTGCCAAAATCTTCCACGTCGTTAGACTTTTGAATCGTCACTAACAGTTGGTTAGCTCCGGTTCAAAAATCCCCTCGATTTTGATTGAAATCATCCTTTTTAGAGTGGACTCTTATTTAATTTTTTCAAATTCAATGTCCAGAATTTCTCCGTCTTCTGGTACAAATCCTTTTTTGAAATCTTCCATTGTGAATGCTTGCAAGGTTTTTTCAGGTTCAAAGTAGTTACCTTTGACTTTAAAATCGATAAGCTCTTTAGTGTTCTTCGTTCTTATAAGTTCAAATTCCGAGTTTGGAAATTGCTTGTCATATTCAAGTATGTCGAGGTACTGCCCTTGCAAGTAAAGGGTTCGTCCATCTTCAGTGTCAAGGTAGAAACTTACACCGAAGTCTTCAGGGTCTTCACGCTTAATAGCTCTGTTGGTACTACAGCGAATTATTTCAATCTCATTATTTTCCTTTCTTTGTTTTTCAAAGGCAATTATTGGATCTCGTTTTGTCCAATAAATTGACATTGCAATCGATATGGTAAAGAGAACGATTACAATTATTCCTTCTGTTTGAGACGGTACAGGAAAGAACTTGTCGATAATCAAAAATGGAATCAGTAAAATCATCGTAATCGCAATCAATTTCATTGAAAACCTTTCGATTTTAGTCCACATCGAAGGTTTCCGAGAAGTCAATTCTTGAAGTTCTTGTTGATTAATATTTCGATGATAGGTTTCTATCATTTTTATGTGGCGTTTGTACTTTTAAAACATGAGTCTGCACTAAAAAGTCCCTTTCTGCCAAAATCTTCCACGTCGTTAGACTTTTGAATCGTCACTATCAGTTGGTTAGCTCCGGTTCAAAAATTCTCTTGATTTTAATTGAAATTATTCTTTTTGGAGTGGACTCAATCATTTTTTAGCTTAAAATAGTCAAATAGCCTTTTAGTAAAAATGGGTAAATTATTTTCCGTCTCAAACTTATATTCCGTATCCCAATATTTAATTGATACGTGTCAAGTTTCACAACGTTGTTGATGATATTGATTAAATTCAGACTGTAAAGATAGCAATTTTTTTTCAAACTGATCAGGTTTTAGTTTAAATATTGAGCCCGCTAAAAAAACCCCAATAATTTTCTTCGCGAGAATGGCGTATTTCGAATTGAGTTTACCCTTGGTGTCGAATATTCGATTCTCAGAAGGTTCATGAGGCCCAAAATCGCTAAATCAACAAAATTATTAAGAGATT
>JAFIEY010000062.1 GCA_020832345.1 Cryomorphaceae bacterium
TACCAGCCTTGTCCGCGTTCGTTAAAACCGTTTACATCACTGGCGAGGATGTTTGGCGTGTCGAGTTTTAATACCCATGATTCACCGGCGTCATCAGAACGGTAAAAGCCACGAAGACCCTGCGTTTGTGACGATGCAACCAGCGCGTAAATTCTGTTGGAATCTGCCGGGGTAACACCCAATGCCACCCGGGAGGTTCCGTTGGATCCGGGTAATCCATTGGAAATTTGTCTGAAAGTAAGTCCGCCATCCTCAGATTTGTAAAATTGATTAGAGGCAGCATAAATGACATCCGGGTTGAGGGGATGGTATGCCAAAGAACGGAAATTTCCACTTGAAATAACTTGCGTCCAGCTATCACCGTGATCACTGGAACGATATACGCCGTTGGAAGCAGCTACCATAATGATATTGGTGTCATTTGGTGCATAATACACATCAGAAATCCTGATGAACTGATTTACGAAAAATTGTAACCCCGTCGTGTCCCAAGAGTGCCCCCCATCATAGCTGCGCAATAGCCCGATGGAGTAAGTGCTTGCTCCGTAACCATCTCCGGTGCCGAGTAATAAGGATTGATTGTTTTCCGGATTGATGGCCAAACCTGTAGCTCCAATTACCGGAAGATGATCGGTGAGATTTTCCCAATCCGTTCCGCTATTGGAAGTTTTCCAAACCCCTCCGGAAGGCGTGGTTATATATATGGTCTGCGGACTAAGTATATCCACCTTCACCCAATTGACTCTTCCCAAACCGGGATTGTAACCGCTGGTATGGTTGACCCATTCTGCGGGCCCCAGAGATTGCCAATTGCCCTGAAAGTTTTGACCGCGCCTCATGGCACTTTTTTGTTTAATTTTTTTCATTTCCTGCCAGGCAATGGTAGGGTCGGGGCGTTCCCCATTTGGCCCCAATCTGCGCTCCATAAAATGTGCCCAACGCTCAAACTGTTTGTGTCCTTCTCCACGCACATAAGGGTGATGCCCCCATTGTTTTTCATAGGCTTCTCGAACTTCTTCCACTGTATATTGTGGATCATCCATCATTTCTACCCACGATTGTCCATGGGTGGTAAATGTAAATACAATCAAGAGGGAGGCTGCAACGGCACGTACCAACTTCAACATAATCAAATGTGTAATTTAGTTAAAAAAAATCAGGCTACGAAGATACAAAAAGACCAACTAATTGGGATGCGTTTGAATCATAAAATAAGATTCAGTTTCAGAAAGCAGTGTAAAGCTCCTATTTTTAAGCAATTGAGAAACCTCACTTTTGGATAATCGGAAAAACACACCAATAATTTCTTTTTTAGAATCCCCCAGATGCCTAAACTCTGGTCGATCATCACTTTCAATTCCGTGCAATACACGAAACAAATACCCTTGATGGTCTTCACCTAAAACCTCTAAGGCTAGTTTATGACTGTGGTTGGGCAGGGCACAGGTATATTCCCAAATGTCCGTTACCAAAATTACGTCATTGGGTATGGGTATTTCTGGAACATCCTTTAGCGGCAGGGTTATGTTGTTGTGAATAATATGCTGTTGTGTATGTGATTTGGCTAGAAGGGTGAACCGCGAAGCATCTACAATTCCCAATATAAGGGTTATAAAAATAAATACAAAATATATTCTTTGGTAAACCTGCTTGCGAACGCCTTCAAAAATAAGGGGCAGAAAGATTAAAGCCAAGGGATAAAAATGTCTGCTCTCAAAGGATATTGCGGCCATTTTTACTTGTTGTAATGAGAAAAAGATGGCGACGAAAATAAAGGTTGAAATTGCCATTCGGTAATAGGGTTTTTGCCAATTCAATTTGCGTAGCAGAAACCAACCTATTGCGGCAAGCAAAAGAAATAACAGGTAAACCTGCCATTCAGAAATATGCTGTGATATCCAAAGTTTTTCTATTACCGACCATCCCCAGAAATGAACGGCTAATGGAGTTGCCAGCATGTAAATCATTCCATTCCACCAGCGTTGAGGAAGGTTGTAATAACCTTCGAGATCTTCTGTTCCGGTTGGGGTTGCGCCATTATTTAAATAAAAATAATACAGAGCGATACCAATGCAAATGGTGGGAGTCAATTTTAAATAGGTGGAAATATAAAACTTTTTTGACCAAAAATGTACCATGACGATGGGAATGGCAAAAACCACAAAAGACGCTTTGGCCCAAAATCCCAATACAAGCCAAAAAGGCAACCAAATCCAAAATTTTTTGTGGAAAAGTGCGGATTGGATAAAATAGGGTAATACGGCAAACAACAATACATCTCCACCGATATACATCAAGAAATGCCAGTAATAATTGGCATTGAGCATAACGACAAATACCAAAAACCACATATTGGAAAAACCACATTTTTGCCATAGCCGAATCCAACCAATTGTACCGATGATCAAAGCCACTATGGCAGCTAAAAAAGAAGCCAGCCCCAAATCGTTTGTCAATTGCACAAATACATACAACCATTGGTACTGCCCGGGTGTCCACCAAGCGACAAAAACCGAAAGAAGTTCATCCGGCTGGTGGGGGTTGGGGAAAAACATTTGGTTAAAAGACCCAAACAATTCAGAATATCGGAGTATTTCAATGCCCCGCAGCGCATCGGCAAAAATGGGACGCGGAGAATACAGCGCATTTCCCACCGTATATGCAATAAAAATTACCGAGGCCAATAACCAATATCTGTTTTTCTTTACCCATTTTTCCATGTGCACAAATGTATTGGAAATGTTGTGAAAAATTAACCAATACCCTTAATTTTGCGACATGCAAATACGAATCAATAAATATCTGAGTGAGGTTGGGTATTGTTCCCGAAGAGGTGCGGATAAGCTGATAGAAGCTGGACGGGTTACCATCAACGGCGTAAAACCCGAAGTTGGAACCAAGATATCTCCTGGGGATGAGGTTTGTGTTGACGGTAAAAAAGTGTTGCCAAAGGGAGAAGGTCACGTGTATATCGCACTGAATAAACCTGTTGGGATTGTCTGCACTACCGATCAAAAGCGGGAGAAAAACAATATTGTGGATTTTGTAAATCATCCCAAGCGTATTTTTCCCATTGGCAGACTCGACAAACCCAGCGAGGGATTAATTCTCCTCACCAGTGATGGCGATATTGTCAATAAAATTCTCAGAGCGCGAAACCATCACGAAAAGGAATATTTGGTGCGGGTAAATAAACCCATTCAACCAAAGTTTATTCGCAAAATGGCCGAGGGAGTTCCCATATTAGGCACGGTAACCCGAAAATGTGAAATTGAACAAACGGGAGTGGATACCTTTAGAATAGTACTCACTCAGGGACTAAATCGTCAAATTAGGCGTATGTGTGAATACTTGGGATATGAAGTTAAAAAACTCAAACGTATCCGCATTATGAATATTCACCTCGATTTACCCAAGGGAAAATGGCGCGACCTCACAAAAGGAGAATTGCAAACCTTATTGAAGCTTACGGAGGATTCTGAAAAAATTTCGTAATGTTTGAAGGGTAGTGGATTTTTAGGTAGGTTTATTATGATTTGGGTATTACGTAAAAAGCCACCCTGCAATTGTTTTTGCTGTTTTTAAGTGATTTGGAAATTAGGGGTTTTGAAGCGAAAAATTCCATAGAAGAGTTTACTCTAAAAAGGATGATTTCAATTAAAATCGACGCGGAGGGGATTTTTGAACCGGAGCTAGTGAGGATTCAATAATCAACTGACAAGGAAGATTTTGGCAGAAAGGGACTTTTTAGAGCAGACTCATAGGATAAATTCCTTGTGTTTGTTTTAAAAACTTGTTGGTCATAACCCTTCTTTAGCGTATTTTCGCAGCCCTAAAATAAAAGCATTCGTAATTGCGGAATAGTAGCGGTCCCGTAGCTCAGCTGGATAGAGCAACTGACTTCTAATCAGTAGGTCACAGGTTCGAATCCTGTCGGGATCACTAAAAAAGCCTCCTTAAAATGATACTTGAGGGGGCTTTTTTTTGTACCCACCAAATGGTGTTTTGAAGGATTTTCACAATTTCGCGTTATTTCCCTTCCAACATTTCCGCCAAAACCTTTTCAGCCTCCGTGATGGTAGTCTCGTGGTTGAGCCAGGTACTTATGTGGTTCTTAGCTTTTTGGCCCATGCTTTGGGTTTCCTCTTTATTTTTCCAACAATACAAAAGTGCTTTACCTAATGCTTCTGAATTTGCCGGAGGGACAACCCACCCGGATTCACCGTCTTGCACCAAACCCTTGTTTCCCGGAATATCTGTAATTACAGGACAAACTCCCAAATGCATGGCCTCCTGAACGGCCTTGGTCAGGGCTTCTGAACGCAAGGAGGGCAGCACCAACACATTCGACATAGCAACGATGTTTAGCGCATCTTTTCGGTATCCCAATACGTGAATACGCGATTTCATACCGCTGCTTTCTATCAATTTTTGATAAACCGCTTGATCAAAGCCGTTACCGATCAATATTAGGTGAATGTCTGGACAGTCTCGAAGGTGTTTAAGCGATTTGAGTAAATACTTTATACCTTTTACGCTTCTTACATTGCCAACAAAGGTGATGAAAAAACCATTTGTTGGCAGATTTAAATCTTCAGGTTTTAAGGGTTCTGTATTATCATACCAGCTGGGATTGTGGCCTTTGCGCATTACTTTGGTTTTTTTTGGGCCAAAAAACAGTTGTTTGTCGAGATGTGCTTTCACAGCGGGGTGTAAACAAAGCACATAATCAACTCTTGGATGTAATACTTTGAGATAGGAGGTAGGGTCGTACCAATGGACATTTCCAACAGATCCGCGATAAACCACAGTTTTTACCGGAAGATCTTTTGCCGCTTTTAAACCGTTGACCACAGCGTTGTTGTTAAATAAAATGACCAATTGAATGTTGTGGTCAACCAGGGTTTTTCGAATAAAAGAAACCTCCGTTTTATCATACCGCTTTTTGAGTGTGAAAAAAATTAACGGAACACCTTCCTCCTGAAATCTCGATACCCATGGAGAACTTTCAGGAAGCATAATGGTAATATTCCAACCGCGATGGTGCAGGGCAATGAAAAGTTCAGCCTCTGGTCTGGGGGAAATTAGATTGCTGTAAGAGCTTATTACAAGGATGGCTTTATCCAAATCAATTTATTCGTTAATATGAATTTGCTCGGAAATGGTATAATCACCTTTTCGTTGTCCGGAACGCAGAATAATTTCGGCCAGAAAGCCGGCTAAAAACAACTGTGTGCCTAAAATCATACTGACCAAACTGATATAAAACCAGGGATTGCTGGTCACCAAAATAGCTTTAACGCCCTGAGAAAGTGCGTAGAGTTTTCCGGCGCCAATAAGGATAGCGGCAAAAAAGCCAAAGAGGAACATCAACGTGCCCAGACCACCGAAAAAGTGCATCGGTCGTTTGCTGAATTTGGAAACAAAAGCCAGGGTGACCAAATCGAGAAAACCATTGATAAACCGCTCAATTCCAAATTTTGTGGTTCCGTATTTTCGCGCTTGATGTTGCACAACTTTTTCTCCAATTCGCTTGTACCCGGCATTTTTTGCCAAAAAGGGAATATATCGGTGCAATTCACCATAGACTTCAATACTCTTTACAACTTCGAGCTTGTAAGCTTTTAGTCCACAATTGAAATCGTGTAAATGGATATTGGAAATTTTCCTGGTTGCCCAGTTAAATAGTTTGGTGGGAATGGTTTTGGTAAGTGGGTCAAATCGCTTTTTTTTCCAACCCGAAACCATGTCAAATCCCTCGGAAGTAACCATTTGGTATAACCCGGGTATTTCGTCGGGACTGTCCTGAAGATCAGCATCCATGGTGATGACGACTTTTCCGGATGCGACGGCAAATCCGGCGTTTAAGGCCGCGCTCTTTCCGTGATTTCGTCTAAAGCGAATGCCTTTAATTTCCGGGGTTTTAGCGGCCAATTTTGAAATGACCAACCATGAATCATCGGTGCTTCCATCGTCGATAAAAATGATTTCGACCGAATAATTATTTTTTCGGGTAACTTTTAAAATCCACTCACTGAGTTCGGGTAAGGATTCCGACTCGTTCAACAATGGTATGACTACGGAAATATCATTCATGGAAAGGACGCGTTTTCTTCATAAAAGCAGCAATAATAAGGGATATAATTGCGTAAAGTATTAACCCACGGAAGAAACCCTTTACTTGTGAACCAGTGCTAAATGAATTATTTTCAGTGATCTGGGTGGCAATTTCATCCAATTGATCTGTTGAGCCCCCAAAGCGTTCAGCCATTGCAATGGTGCGCTCTAAAATAATGTCTTGCACCTCTGCAGCGGCATTGGTATCAACAAAGTTGAACATAATTATTACCACGAAGGTAATGAGAATTGAAGAAATTAAACCGGCGAGAAACGACACGGAAAAGGCTTCCTTAAACTCAATAAATCCCTCCATTTTTTGCTTGGCCATTAACGCAGCCACAGTCATAATGGCCAGATTAAACAACAATAAAAAAGTTGTTGCCCAAAAATTTGCAAATAATTCTCTATTAATAAAAAAGGCAATTAAATAAAAGCCAACATTTACAGCCGCCATTGTAAGTCCCCAGCGGGAAGCTTCACTTTTTACAAAGGGATTAATGTCTGAAAGCATACGTTGTTTTTTATGATTAATTACAGCTGTTAAATTTCCCGACAAACCTACGGAAAAAATCAAAGGAAAAAAAGGGGTGATTTTGTAGAAATAGAAAAAATAAAAATAAAAATTGAGTCCACTCCGAAAAGGTTGATATCTATCAAAATCCACTCGGATGGAATTTTCGATCCGGAGCTAACGAGCTGTTAGTGACGATTCCAAAATCTACCGACAAAGAAGGTTTTGGCAGAAAGGGACTTTTTAGAGCAGACTCAAAATTTGAAGACAAAAAGTTTAAAAGGACACGG
>JAFIEY010000072.1 GCA_020832345.1 Cryomorphaceae bacterium
GACCACTCTCAATAAGCTCAACTTGTTGTTTTTTGAACTCCATTGAGAAACGACGTCTTCTTCTTTCTCCTCTTGTCATAATTTGGTGAAATTACGAAAGTTTTTAACAAAATAGAGGGCAACCTATATTATGAGACAACACCATTAACCATTAACCATTAACCATTAACCATTAACCATTCCCAATAACTCTCAGTCTCACGAAAACTCCACGAATACCGAAAATAGTTCGGTTTCAAACATTCACCATTCAAAAAAACCCTAATCATTTTGTAATTTCAACAGCGCCAAATTTCCCGTACTTTTGCAAAAACTTCCTTTATGGCAAAGATATTATTGTTGGAAGACGACGATCGGATTGCTGAAATATTACACCGCGGACTGAGTGAAGAGGGTTTTCTCGTGCATCGGAAAAGTGATGCCGCCGGTGCCAGAGAGGTGGCCGGAGAATGTGATCTTTTGCTCGCGGATTTGATGTTGCCCGAGGGGGAAAACGGTCTGGACTTTTCTCAATGGATGCGAGCCAAGTTTCCGCATGTGCCCATAATTATGCTTACCGCCCTGGGCACTACCGACGATAAGGTTAAGGGTTTTGACTCTGGTGCCGATGATTACTTGGTGAAGCCTTTTGAAATGCGGGAATTGGTTGCCAGAATAAAAAGACTCCTCGAGAGATATAAGAAAAATCTCGACCCGGTTTTGCGTTTCGCAGATGTGAATCTGCACACCCACACGAAGCTGGTTTCTCGGGCTGGAATAAACATTGAATTGACACCCAGAGAGTTTGAGCTGCTTGAGTTTATGCTGCGGAATCCCAATCGGGTTATTTCCCGACAAGAAATCGCTGAAAATGTTTGGGGGGTTAATTTTGATACGGGCACCAATTTTATCGATGTGTATATAAATTATTTGAGAAAAAAAATAGATAAACCATTTGGTGCGAAATTGATTCATACTAAGCCCGGGATGGGGTTTATTTTACGCACCGATAATTGAATTATGACAATTACTGCCCGACAAAGCTTGCTCTTTACCCTCATCACGGCCATTTTTCTGCTGTTGTTTTCTCTGTTTCTCGACTATTCGGCTGCGCAAACAAGGGAAAAGGAATTTTACGGCATGTTGGAAAAGGAGGCTTTGACAAAACTCAACCTCATCGCAAAGGCAAAAATCGACGCATCTACGCTGCAAACCATTTATCGGGAAAATCGAACCATCCTCAACGAAGTGGAGGTCGCTATTTTTGATTCGGATTTCCACTTGCTATACCACGATGATATTGACATCGACTTTGTCAAGGAAACACCGGAAATGCTGGAGGAAATTAGGTCAAAAAAGAAAATTACTTTTATGGTTGACCAATGGCAGGTGATAGGTCTTAGAATAGATGACGGGGAAAACTTCTACCTAATTACTGCTGCGGCTTATGATTATTACGGCTTTACCAAACTGCACCGACAGCGACAAATTCTCGCTTTTTCGAACATTATAGGTCTGTTGATTCTGTATTTTGCCGGAAGGTTTTTTGCCAGAAAAACCATGCGTCCCCTTTCGAGAATGGTCGAAGAAACCCGGAATATTTCTGCACGAAATCTTCACCGTAGATTGCCGGAGGGTAGGGGTAAAGACGAATTGGAACAGTTGGCGGTAACCTTTAATAATATGCTCGAACGACTGGATAATGCCTTTGCCAGTCAGCGGTCTTTTGTTTCAAATATTTCTCATGAACTGCGGACACCTTTGTCGGGTATTTTGGCCGAAATAGAGTTGGCCCTAAAAAAGGAAATGGATCAGGAAACCTATAGGCAGGTTCTGAAATCAATCCAATCTGATGCGCGAAATCTCACCCGACTAAGCGAAAGTTTGCTCAATTTGGCGAAAGCGGAATACGATAATACCGCCATTCATTTTTCCTCCATCCGCGTCGATGAGTTATTGCTGGACGCCCTGGCTGATGTGCAAAGGGACAATGAAAATGCCAAGGTGGAAATGCATTTTGACACGGAGGGCTCCGAGGAGGAAATGCTGGTAAAGGGAAATGCATATTTGCTGAAAGTAGCCTTCCATAATGTGCTCGACAATGCTTGTAAATTTTCCAAGAATCAAAAGGTTGAGGTTTTTTTGCGAAGGGAGCATAAAAAGGTGTTTTTGATTTTTAAAGATCAGGGGCCGGGCATTCCCGAAGCTGATATGGCGCTTTTGTTTGAGCCTTTTTTTCGGGGCAAAAACCATCGTTTGGCGAGTGGGGCAGGTATTGGACTTTCTTTGCTGAAGCGAATCATTGATCAACACAATGGTGAAATCGAAGTCAGCGCCAACGCACCAAAAGGTATCATTTTCACCCTGTCGCTACCACTGGTGTAAATTCTTCTAATGGCTTTCTAATATATTCCTAAAGTGCTTCTAATGGGCAGACCATTGGCATGCGCGTAGTTTTGCAGCGTTAAAAAAGGTCATTGTAATACTGGAAAATTGTGGTCTTCTTTTATGTGAAGTCGTTTTTTACGGAAATTTTGGAATCGAACAAAATCTCGCTGACACTTCAAGTCATTGCAGTAACGGTAATCAGCGGCGGGCTACTCATGGTCGTTTTGTGTTTTGGTGGCGGTGATCCCGCAATTGCCGCCATCCCCGCCATTACCATGGTAGCAGATACTACCCGACGCCTCATTTACTTTGGAATGGCCACACTTTTTTCGCACTTTAAATTTCAACTTAATTAATTTAATGAGGTCTAAAGATTGATACTTATATTTGCTAAAAATTTACCACATCATGGAATCATTTAAAGGACAAGGCGTTATTGAATTTTACAAACGTTTCAGCAATGATATGGACTGCTTAGCTTATCTAGCTGAAAAGAAATGGGGCAATGGTTTTAAGTGCTGTAAGTGTGGGCAC
>JAFIEY010000127.1 GCA_020832345.1 Cryomorphaceae bacterium
AACATTCATCCGAGTAGACGAAGCGCCCCACTAAAAAAGCCCCCGAAGTTCTCCTGAACTCTCGGGGGCGCTTTGTTTACTCGGTGTTCGACGACTACCCGCCTCTTGCAAGAACTACCTTAAGGGGAAAGTATCCTCTAGTCGGCCTCAACGGTATGTGTATTTGTAAGCCAACACCTAAATTTCGGAATGTAGTTGAGCAAATTCCGCGTCCATGTATTTGCCTAAATTCCTTTTCGATAAAAATCCATGATCTTGGTGGGATGCTACGTTTATGTTTTGTCATTTTTAGTTGTTTTTCTTCATTTTAGCGCGTGGACTTCCCGGCCATGCATTTACATCGCTTGATTTTTTTGGATGATATGTGTTATTTGATTGGTGGGATCGCCACGTGCACCGGGAAAAACCACACCAATTAACTCCAAAGTCCCCGTTTTGCAAGTCGGGCATTTCAGCACACTGCTCCCATAGCTCAACAAGTGCTGGATTTCTGGTGAGGCCTCTAAAGCCTCTGGATGGGATTGCAGACCCATATTTTCCATAATAGCTTTCAGCCGTGTCTTGCGGTTGCGATTGGTTAACAGGCCATAATGGCGTATGCGCACCACGTTAGAAATTTTTATTTTTTTCCAATGATTTCTTTTTACGGAACATTTTTTAAGCTAAAAAACAAGTTGTGAATGAATATCAATTTCTAACGTGGCGGACAAATCGCGGTGGCAATATGTGGGCGGAAAATCGTCGGATAAATTCCAATGGACTTAGACGCATGGTCTTGCGCTTGCCATTTGCTCGATAGTCCTTCCATGAAAATTTCACCCAACGATCATCCACCTCACGGATGCGGTGATTGCTGATGGCAATTTTCTGTGCCCCGTTACAATGTTTATACTTGAATGTACTGAATTAAAGCGAGCTGTTTGATTAAACATTGTAACGGGGTGGGTATAGCGTGCAAGATACTCAACCACTGAATCCGGAGATTGCATCGGCGACTTGGCATATATTGTCCAAGGTTTTTTGTAGAGCTGATCTTTAAGTTTCGACCAATGTATGCCCTCGGGTACTTGCACCTCACCACGCAAAATCATCCGATTGAGATGGTCGAGGAAATACCCGCGAAAAAGCGGCATCATCACGTTATAGGGAAACATACTAAGATCATATTGGCTGTAAAAAAACAAGTCCAAAGCTGAGTATATCGACTTTGGACAGTTGGGTGGTCCCTGTGCCGATTATCCCGATAGCTATCGGGAGGGGAGTCAGGTGCTCTTATATTTTTCAAGAAGTTTTTCCTCTATGTCTGTGTGCCCTTTGAAATTGGCAAACATTAATATGTTAAAGTATTGAAAACTCAAAAGCTTCATTGACAAGATTTTAAGTCATAAATTTTAACGTTTATATATGTTTCACCTGAAGCATTAACATTTGTCCCCTTGGTTAGATAAAAAATTGCTTTTAACTTTGATCTCAAGCTTGATGGTATAAAAAACCACTACTTCATTTATGCGTGCTTTTTTTCACATAATTGTCAAACAAGTACATTTATGAAACATGCTCTACAATTAATTTCTGCACTATTTATCTTTATCGCATCCGGCAACACTTTGTCTGCTCAGTCCTGTATTGCAGATGCTGGAAATGATTACCATTGGTGTATTACATTTGAGAACGGTACTACACCACCATCACAAGATTCAGTTATACTAGGGGGAATGCCAAGTGCTACGGGAGGGGTTCAACCCTATGTATATACTTGGTATATTGACCCTATCCCTCCCCCAATACCCACGTGGTCATTTACACATGCTTCTGATCTACTGAATGATACCACAGTGTCAAATCCTATATTGTACTTTTTCGTTGAAGACAGTCTTGTTCTTTACCTAAAAGTAACCGATGCGGTTGACTCCATTTGCTATGACACAATTGTTGTTACAAAAACAGAATTCTCAGAGGATCTGGGTTCAGTAAGTTACAACATTCAAAAGGGAGATACCATTCAACTGTTCTATGGTCCAAATGTTGCTTACCATGACGGGGCTCCTGATTCAATTCTGTGGCGCCCCAACCATGGTCTAATCGATTCAAATTCGATTAGACCATTTGCCAGCCCTGAAAAAGACATGGCCTACTATTGCATCATTTGGGATGAGAATGGTTGCAGACAGGAAGGGAATCCGTGTCAATTTGTTTATGTAAATAGTATTTCAAATACCAGTTTTGATCTAGTCTCGGAAAATGCATTTGCAGTGTTTCCAACAATTTTGCACGAGAACACGCTGCTAAATGTAAAAGCGCCTTTGGGATATAGTAAACACTATCATTTTTCACTTTATGACATTCAGGGAAAAATTGTTTTAGAAGGGAAGTGTGAAAATACCAACCATACATTCAATGTCGGGCATTTATCAAAAGGGGTGTATTTCTACCGCATCATATATGATTCCCTTGGGTTGGATAACGGGAAGATTATTGTTAAATAAAACCCATTAAAAGTCATTAAGTTATGAAGAACAGATTATTCTTTGGAGCTCTTTTAAGTGTTGGTTTAACATTAAATGGTTCTGCACAATATGATCCGCCATCAGGTATTCCCATAGGGTCAACAATGGTATCTGTCAAAACATCAAATAGCGATCTTATTCCTACTCAAGTTGACTTCCCCTTTGGTGTTGTTAATGAGCAACTCGTCAATGTGCTCACTGATTTTAACATAACCGCTTATTTTCAATCAATGTCATATGCAAACAAACAATCCCTTAAAGAACTTTACACTCTATGGTGTGAATGTAATGGAGGAGATCTTGTCGATGCTCTAGTCAGTTTGAATGAGTTTGACGAGGTTTATGTGTTGTATGATAGTTGTTTTACGGGAGAAGATTTATACGACCCATTAAACTATATGTGGGACGCTCATGCAAATGATTGGCTTTGGTTTTTAAAACAAATAAATGCTGAATATGCTTGGGATATAACGTTAGGGGATCCTAATGCATTAATTGCGATTATTGATAACGGAGTGTTTGATTTTGATCATCCTGACCTTTCATCAGAATACGTGAATCTAGGGCCATACGATTTATATGATCTTCAACCATTTTTCCCCCCAGACAGCATACATAATCACCATGCAACAACGGTTTCAAGTATTGCGAGTGCCGAAACAGCTGAGTCAGGAACTCAACCACAGGGTCAATTAGCTTCAATTGGCTTCAATACTAAAATGTTAGCATACACTAGATTTGGAGATCTACCAGCAAAAATAACACATGCTTCAACAGTAAATAATGCAAAAGTCATTAACTGCAGTTTTATAAACAACTACACTTAGCTTCTAAACTTACTTTTGGGCGACAAAAACTCGATAGACAATTTTAATGTAACTCGACACAGACCCAATCCAGTTTGCCGACACTCAAACCAACGCAAAGGGTTTGAAAATTTTACTCACGTTTAGTTGATATTTTAAGTGGTGTTCGTGAATATAGAGTTCCCAACGCACACATTTATAAAAATAATTTTAGCCTGCCCATCCCGAATTCCTTCGGGAGCACATTTGGGGTTTACCCCATCACACAAGCCGACACTCGTGCAAACCCCAAAAGAGCCAAATAAGCGAAGCGATTCACGAACACCATAAAAAAATGTCTTGAGAGAGTAATCACCCACCGCACCAGATGATTTTCGTCATATTTTTAAATATTCTCAAAAAAACTTGCACGTGTAAATATAATTCAATTATCTTTGCAGAGTGAATACTCACTAACACATATTTGAAATGGAAGCAACAATATCTGACAGACAACTTGAAATTATTGAAGCGGCAGGAAAAATACTGACCACTTCAGGAGTAAGTGGCTTAACTATAAAGAACCTTGCTAAAGAGATGAAGTTTTCTGAAAGTGCTATTTACAGGCACTTTACCAGTAAAGAAGAAATAATCATTGCCTTACTTGAATACTTGGCGAATAGTATGGATAAGCGTTATACCAAAGCAATTTCTGCTAACCAAACTCCCGAAGAAAAATTCACAACGCTCTTTCAAAATCAGTTTTCATTATTCAAAAAGAACCCACACTTTGTTGTAGCAGTATTTTCTGATGGTCTTATGGAAGAAAGTCAACGTATAAATGAGACCATACTAAAAATAATGGCTGTAAAGATGAAACACTTGATGCCTATTATTATTGAAGGTCAGCAAAAGAAATCATTTACCAATTTCATCACATCTGAAGAATTGATTCATATAGTGATGGGAACTTTTCGACTTCAAATGTTCAAGTGGCGTATTGCCAATTTTCAATTTGATATTGAACGCAATGGCAACAATATGATTCAAGCACTATTAACCTTAATAAAAAACAAATAAAAAAACATCTACACATGAAAAAACCATTTCTTACTTTATGCGTAATAGTTTTTGGATCGCTAGTTAATGTAAACGCACAAAACCTATTAGCTATTCCTGATACGCTTTCTGGGACAACATTTAACTTGAATCTGTTAGATACCAACAAAGTATTTTTTACTGGATTTACGACCAATACTTTTGGGGTAAATACTAATTATTTAGGACCAACATTGTTCTTAAATAAAGGAGACTCCATACATCTTAATGTGCACAATCAATTAATGGACACCACCACAATCCACTGGCATGGGCTTCATGTTTCAGCAAAAAATGACGGAGGACCACACATTGTAATTCCACCAGATAGTATTTGGAAACCGTCCTTTAGAGTTAGAGATCATGCATCAACTTATTGGTATCATCCACACATGCATCACATGACAAATTTACACGCAGCACTTGGTGCAGCGGGGATGATAATAGTTAGAGATACTATAGAGGCTGCATTAACATTACCAAGAAAATATGGTGTTGATGATTTTCCATTAGTACTCCAATCAAAAAGTTTTGATGCAAATAAACAAATTGTAGTTCATGATGCTGCTGATAGTATATTTATGGTAAACGGTACAATAGATGCTTATTTGCCAACACCTGCTCAAGTAGTTCGTTTTAGGCTGTTAAATGCTTCTTCGGAAAGAATTTTATATATAGGATTGCAAGGAAATTTACCTTTTTATCAAATCGCTACAGATGGTGGTTTACTAAATGCTCCAGTTCAATTAACAAGATTTATGTTATCACCTGGTGAACGTGCTGAGATTTTAGTGGATTTTTCAGGAATGACAGGTCAAAATATTAATTTAATGAGCTTTGCCTCCGAATTACCTAATGGTATTTATGGCGCTCTTCAACCGGGCATGGGGCCAGGTCAAACCATTCCGGGATATACATTAAATCCTTTAAACGGAGCAGACTATCCTTTAATGAGTTTTTCTATTGTTACTCCAACAGCCAACCCTGTAACTTCTATCCCAACAACATTAACAACAAACACACCTTGGCCAATAGCTAGTGCTGATGATTTTAAAACACTTATTTTCACCCCTGTAAATCAAGGGCCAACAGCTATACAAGGTCCGTTTTATATAAATAATACATTATTTGATATGGGGACTATAAATTATAGAATTCCATTAGATAATATTGAGATTTGGACACTGACCAATCAATCCCCCATAGCTCACCCTTTTCATATTCATGATGTTCAGTTTTATATCACTGAAATTGCTGGAGCAGCTCCACCACCACATTTAGCAGGAAGAAAAGATGTGGTGCTTGTAAGACCAGGACAAACCGTAAAATTCATTACCAAATTTGAAACATTTTGTGATCCAATGGGAATGTATATGTACCATTGCCACATGCTAACCCATGAAGATGAAGGGATGATGGGACAGTTTGTGGTCGAATGTCCTACAAATGTATCTGCTGAAGAAATCATAGCTGGGGATAATGAATTAATCTTATTCCCAAATCCGACCGTTGATAAAGTAACTATAAAAATGAATAGGGATGTCGTGATTTCATCTATTGCAGTATATGATTTCTTAGGGAAGCGTATCATCATAAAAAATAATATCAACCAAATAGAAACTATTGTCGATCTCCAACAACATCCAACAGGCATTTATCTTTTCGAAATTAACATCAACGACAAAGTACTCCGCAAGAAAATCAGTCTAATCAAATAAAAATCATTTAAACATGAAAAAAATAATTTTAGTCTCAAACATCCTCTTTTCCTTTATAGCATGTACGAATAAAGGAAGCCACGAAAATCATGGCGAACATGAACACCATGAAGAAATAGCAACACAACATCAACACGATGATGAGCAAACCATTAGCCTAAATAATGGTGAAAAATGGTTTGTCAATGAAGAAATGAAACCCTTTATCCTTGAAGCTGAAAACATCTTAATTGAATACATCAACAACAATTCAACTGACCATAAAACATTGGCAGTGCAACTGAAGGAGAAAAATTCAGGATTAATTAAAAACTGCACAATGAAGGGTGAGAGCCACGATGAATTGCACAATTGGCTACATCCTCATATAGATTTGATTAAAAAACTAGAACAAGAAGAAGATGCAGGAAATGCACCGTCTATTGTGAAGGAATTAGTGACATCCTTTGAAACTTATCATCAATATTTCCAATGAAAAATTTAATAGAGCTACACAATGCTGACAAAGAAGTGTCGGCACAATCACTTTTTAAAGGTGAACTCGGAACAGCAACCGCTATCCAATTAGAACGAAATGGCACATTAAAAGAACACATTACTAAAACTCGAGCATTACTAATTTGTGTTTCTGGCTTCGTGACTTATGAAGATGAAAACGAACAGAAAATACAACTTGAACAAGGCGATTATGTGAACATTGCGCCCAATGTGAAACATTGGCTTTATGCTTCCGCAAAATCTCAACTCATCTTATTGAAATAAAAAAATTTGACCCATGAAGTTAGTAAGTATTCACAAACAATTATTTATTCTATTACTAATAATAGGATTTCAATCTGCTCAGGCTCAAACTTGGTCTTTGCAGCAATGTATTGATACTGCACAGGTTCACAATAAGAACTTACAAGTGAACCGTAACAATATGGCAATTGGTGAACAAAGGGAAAAAGAAGCTAAAGCCAACCTCATTCCAAAAGTTACGGCTAACGCGGATTACAGATTTTTCACGAATCTACCCTACCAACTATTGCCACTTTCAGCATTAAACCCAGCCGCACCTGAAGGAGAATATAGAGCAGCACAGTTTGGCGTTCCGCATAACATCAACGCCAACCTGCAATTGACAATGCCTTTGTACAATCCGCAAGTGTATGGAGCCATTCAAATCGCAAAAATTGCCTCGGAGCTGACCGAATTACAATTTCAAAAATCAGAAGAGCAAATCTTTTTTGAAATTTCCAATCTGTATTACAACGCACAAATTCTTCATCATCAGTTAACTTTTATTGACAGCAACTTGATTAATGCTGAACGATTACTTAAAAATATGCAACTGCTAAATGAACAATTACTTGCAAAAAGAACAGATGTAAGTAAAGTTAAATTGCAAGTATCCCAATTAACCACGCAAAAAGAAAACATCAAGGGTAAATATGAGCAAGTCCTAAATGCCTTGAAATTTTCAATGGGTATATCTATTGAACAAAAACTGCAAATTGAACCAAACATTCAATATCAAAACACAAGTCAAGATAGCTATCGGGATACGCCTTCAGTAACTTTAGATATTCGCATAATACAAACCCATAACCGCTTGCTATGGAGTGAAATAAACACGCTCAATAAATCAAGATTTTTGCCTTCTCTTAATCTTATCGGAATGTATGGCACAACAGGGTTTGGTTATAATGGACAACCTTCTTCTTTCCTCGACTTTTATCCGATCGGTTTTGCAGGAGTTCAGTTATCATATCCGCTATTTAACGGCACAGTTACTCAACGAAAAATCAATCAAAAAGCATTAGAACTAAAAAACAATGAACTCCAATTTGGATTGATTTCTGAACAAACTGATATGCAAGTTCAAAATGCGCTAATGCAAAAAGAAGTTGCTAAAAAATCAGTAGAAACAACAACAGAACAAATTGAATTGGCGAAAACTATTTACGAGCAAACCATTCTTCAACAAAAACAAGGAACGGCAAGTCTAACAGATGTTTTGCTTGCGGATAATGCTTTGCGTGAAGCTCAACAAACATATTTATCTGCTGTAATTGATTACCTAAAAGCAGACCTCGAACTTAAAAAACTAACTGGGAATATTTCAACAACTAAATAATTGTTACAATGAATACAAAAAAATCAATTTTAAAAAAGGCTTTATTCACTATCATATCATTGATATTGATAGCCATTGTGATAATTAAGTTGAAAACCAACAAAGAAATCACACAGAGTAAAGTTTATCAATACGATAAAGAAGAAACCATAAATGTTCAGGCGGTTACTTTGAAAATGGAAAATATAAATGCCGAATATGCCTATTCAGGAACATTTGAACCGAACAAGGAAACTAAAATAAGTGCCGAAATACAAGGCAAGATAAATGCAGTTTTAGTTGATGTTGGAAGTGTTGTTAGCAAAGGGCAATCATTAGTTCAATTAGATAATTCATTGCTAAAATTACAACTACAAACGATTGAAGTGCAAATAGAAGGTTTGGAAGCCGATGTAAACCGATATACAATTTTAGCAAAAGCAGATGCCATACAAGGTGTTCAATTAGAGAAAGCAGAATTAGGTTTAAAATCTGCAAAAGTGCAAAGAGCTACTTTGCTTGAACAAATAAACAAAACCACTATAAAAGCACCTTTTAACGGAGTTGTTACTGCAAAATTAAGTGAAGAAGGAGCTTTTGCTGCACCCGGAGTTCCATTGCTGCAAATAACAGACATTACAAACTTGAAATTCACCGTTAATGTTCCCGAAAATGATTTAAGCCAGTTCAAATTAAATCAAAGCTATTCGCTTACGGCAGATGCCTATTCTGAAATTCTATTGACTGGAAAAACTACTATGATTGGCAGTAAAGCCAATATGGGCAGTAGTTTTCCTGTTCAGTTTACGGTAAATAACACATCCGATTTGAAAATAAAATCAGGAATGTTTGGCAAAGTTCTACTCAAAAGCGAAACGTCTGGAAAGGGAATTGTCATACCGTCATCTGCCATACAAGGCACAGAGAACCAACCAAAAGTTTATGTTGTGAAAAATGGCAAAGCAATTTTGCAAAACATCACTATGTCAAAAAAGATGCAAAACAAAGCAGTTGTTTCAAATGGATTAAATGAAGGTGATGTAATTGTAACGAATGGCTTCATCAATCTTTTTGATGGTGCGAATGTAATTGTTAAATAAAATCAGCGAAAAATGAATATTACAGAAATTTCAATCAAACGCCCTTCGCTGATAATCGTGCTGTTCAGCGTATTTACTTTATTAGGTTTTATAGGGTATAAAAATTTGAGTTACGAATTAATGCCTGATTTTAATCAGCCAGTAGTTGTAATAAAAACCGTTTATCCAGGTGCTGAACCCAACGAAGTAGAAACTTCCGTTTCAAGAAAAATAGAAGATGCCTTATCCAACTTGGAAGGTGTAGATTACTTGGTTACAAAGTCATTACCCAATGCTTCGGTCATCATTGCCAATCTGAAATACGGAACAGATTTAGATAAAACAATGCAAGATGCTCAACGCTATATTGACAACATTCGCAAAGATTTACCACAAGATATTTTAAGTCCTGTAATGAGCAAAGTTTCGCCAAATGATTTGCCAATAATGTCAATTAGTTCAACAAGTAATTTGTCTCCTACTGATTTTTATCAAAAAATGAAGGATGATTATCTGCCACAAATTCAACAAATTAAAGGTGTTGCAGAAATTACCATTTTAGGAGGAGAAGAAAGAGAAATACAAGTCAAACTCAATCAAGACAAACTGAAGCTTTACAAAATCTCAATGGTTCAGGTTGTTGAAGCCATTAATCGTTCGGGCTTAGACTTACCTGCCGGAAAAGTGCAAACCGAAAAAGAAAGTAATTCAGTTCGTTTAAGCGGAAAATTCACTTCTTTAGAGGATATTAAAAACGTTCAAGTAGCAATGCCTATGCCGGGCAGTCCTGTTTATGTTAAAGATATAGCAGATGTTATTGATGGCATAAAAGAAACAACTTCATTGAGCAGATATAACGGAAAACAAGGCATTGGCTTACTATTAAAAAAACAAGGCGATGCAAACGCTGTTGATGTATCAAAAGCTGTTCGAGAAAAATTCCAATCCATTGAAGAACAAAATTCTAATTTAGGTGTGAAATTTATTATTGCAGATGATAGCACAGACAATACTATAGCTGCGGTTAATTCGGTAGTATATGATTTGATTTTGGCTGTCATATTGGTTTCCTTAGTAATGCTTCTTTTCTTAAGAAGTTTTAGAAACTCATTGATTGTAATAGTCGCTATTCCAACCTCTTTGGTTACCGCTTTTGCCGTAATGTGGCTTTTGGGATACACGCTAAATTTGATGACCTTACTCGCAATGTCATTAATCATTGGCATTTTAGTGGATGATGCTACAGTCGTATTGGAGAATATTCAAAAGCACTTAGACAAAGGCAAAGACAAACGAACTGCTGCATTGGATGGTCGAATGGAAATTGGTTTTGCGGCTTTGTCTATCACTTTGGTTGACGTGGTCGTTTTTTTACCTATTCTTTTTTTGCAAGTATTTGTTGCCGATATGCTAAAGCAGTTTTCGGTTGTGGTAGTTACTTCAACGCTTACGAGTTTATTAGTTGGTTTTACGCTTACCCCTTGGATGGCTTCTCGTATTGGCAAGAAAGAAGATTTACAGCCTACTAATTTTTTCAATCGGTTCTTGCTTTGGTTTGAAATTCAGTTAGAAAACTTTAATGAGTGGTATGGACGTAGATTAGAATGGGTATTGAGCCACAAATTGGCATTTACAGGTATTGTTTTATTTCTTTTTGTGCTGACAGCAGGGATTATGAAACAAGGCATTATTGGTAAAGAACTCATTTCAACAGGCGACCAAGGAAAGTTCAGAATGGCTTTGGAGTTTGATAAATTCACTACTATTGAACAGAACAATAAAATTTCAACTGAAATAGAAAATTACATTTTATCACAACCTGAAGTAGAAACAGTATTTAGTAACATTGGTGGCCCAAGCACTGGAATTGGAAGTTTAGGTGTAGGTTCTGCAAACAAAACTGAATTCACCATTCAATTAAAAATTAAGAATGAAGAATTAAAAATTGCAGGCTTAAAGAAAATCCCGACCGAAGATTTTATGAAACGTTTGCGTTCAGATTTACAACAGAAATTTCCAAGTATTAATTATTCAATGGCAGCTTTAGGTTTGATACCACGTTCAGCACCTATTGAAATTACATTGAGTGGTAGTAATTTGGATTTGGTTATGAAAAGTGGTAATGATTTAAAAGCAATAATTGAAAAAATTCCCGGTGCGGATAACGTTCGTTTATCAGTTGAAGCAGGAAGTCCCGAATACAAAATAATTCCCGACAAAGATAAAATGCAACGATTAGGTTTAACAACCGCATACCTTGGATTGAATCTTAGAACAGCGTTTACAGGTAATGATGATGCAACGCTAACAGAAAATGGAACAGAATACCCTGTGAGAATTTGGTTGAATGAATTTAGCCGACAAAATTTTGAAGATGTTCAACAACTTTCTATCATTAACCCAATGGGATTACCAATTGAAGTTTCACAATTTGCAACAGTTCAACAAGACAATTCTCCATCCTTATTGGAAAGAAAAGACCGACAACCAGCGGTTACACTTACATCAGACGCATTAGGCAGACCATCAGGAACTGTGGCAGACGATGTAGTCGCCTATCTTAAAGAAAATCCACTTCCCGATGGCATACAAATGACTTGGGGTAGCGACATCAAAAGACAGAATGATAGTTTTGGAGCATTAGGTTCAGTATTGTTGGTCTCATTTTTATTGATCTATTTAATTTTGGTGGCACTTTACGATAACTTTATTTATCCGTTCGTTGTTCTGTTTTCTATTCCAGTAGCCGTAATTGGGGCATTTTTCGCATTGAATTTGTCGCTTAGTAATTTAAGTTTGTTTGCCCTTTTAGGATTAATTATGCTGATGGGATTGGTAACTAAAAACGCTATTCTAATCGTGGACTTCACTAATCAATTAAAAGCAGAAGGAAAACACTTTAAAGAAGCTTTAATCATTGCCGGGAAAGGTCGTATGCGACCAATCCTAATGACAACACTTTCTATGGTTTTTGGAATGTTGCCCATTGCACTGGCAACAGGAACAGCAGCAGAATGGAAAAATGGTTTAGCTTGGGTAATCATTGGAGGACTTCTTTCCTCATTAATCTTGACCGTATTTTTAGTGCCTATGGTTTATTATTTAGTTGACACTGCGAAAGAAAAGTTAAACCTTAAAAATTAATTGAAATGAAAATAACAATCATCACACTAATCGCATTTGCGTTATCACTCACACTTTATTCATTTGCCAAACGGAATGCAGAAACATTTTCCTTAACAATTGAGGTGAAGAATTTACGAAATGAAAAAGGAATAGTTCAATTTGCACTGTATAACAAAGACGGTTCAATTCCCGATGAAAATTATAAAAACTATTACAAAATGTTAAAAAGTGAAATTGTGGATGGTTCATCAACAGTAATTTTTAAGAATATTCCATCAGGAAAATATGCGGTTAATGTTTTACACGATGAAAATAAGAACGGAAAAATTGATAAGGGCATTATTTTACCAAAGGAAGGGATTGGTTTTTCAAATTATAGCTCAATAGGTTTGACAAATCGACCAAATTTTTCAAAAGCAAGTTTTGAGTTGAAAGAAAACAAGACAATTAATGTAAAGGTGATTTATATGTAAGACAGTTAAACCATCGCACAGGTGTAAGCACATTTTGCAATTACTCACGATTTTTTAATTTGTTTTTGGTGTTCGTAAACTTCGTTTCGCACAAGCCAACGCACAGTCCAATCCCGAAAGCTTTCGGGAGCAAAAGAGCTTACACCTTCCCGCCCAAAGAAAAAATTTTTTTTAAAATTTCCTTCCCTTCTATAATTTTTAAAACCTCATACACACAGCCAACACAAACAGACCCATTCGCAACTCGACAATGACAGCGAAACTCACAGCGGACAAGGACTTTACAAACTCGACAGACTAGAAGGCCAGCAAAACATTCATCCGAGTAAACGAAGCGCCCCAAAAAAAAGCCCCGATAGTTAGCCTATAACTACCGGGGCGCTTTGTTTACTTCCCGTGCGTAGCTTTACGGGGTCCCGTCAACGAAGTGATACGGGAACCCGCCTCTTGCAAGAACGACCTTAAGGGGAAAGTATCCCTTAGTTGGCCTCAACGGTAAAGGCATTTGTAAGCCAACACCTAAATTTTGGAAATCTACCGACAACAAGGAAGATTTTGGCAGAAAGGGACTTTTTGGAGCAGACTCAACATATTATTTAAACCAAACGGAGATTTATTCCCTGAAGGGTATATTTGCATGGAAAACTTAAGATAAATCGCTTTAAGTTGGCAACAAGCTGAGAAATTGAACACAATATAAGCTTAAAAATTTTATTTCGTATATTTGAAAAAATAATTGATGATGAATATAGAAGCTCGTAAAATAGAATTCGTTCAGGAGTTTTTTAAACTTCAGAGTGAGAAATCCATTTCTAAATTTGAAAAGTTATTAAAGAAAGAAAAAGAGCATAATTCACTTGATAATGTTGAACCAATGACATCTGTTGAATTGAATGCTCGAATTGATAAATCGCTTCAAGATTCAAAAAGCGGGAAATTGACGGAAGCAAATGACTTACTTGCGGAAATTGAAAAGTGGAATTAAAAATTTATTGGACGGATTTCGCCAAGAGTGAATTGAAAAAGATTTTCAAGCATTTGAAAGAAAATGCAAGTTTGAGAATAGCGAAAAAAGAAAATAAAAAAATAGTTCAATCAACTTTAAGACTAAGCTATCAACATGAAATTGGACAATTAGAACCGATGTTGATTGAAAGAGAAATTGAATTTAGATAATTACTTCATCAAACTTACAAAATCATCTATTGGGTAAATTCTGAAAAAAATAGAATTGAAATAATGGATGTATTCGAAACTCATCAACGACCTGAAAAGATAAAGCGAACGAAATAAAGCCAGTTGCCAACAGCGCATAACAAAAATGGCGAGATTTGTGCTGAAACGAAAGGTTTTTGTACTTTTAGAAACTGAATTTTAAACCGAATCCCGATACCTATCGGGAGCGCATTTCAAGGCGCCACTTATGTTATGCGCAAAACGTTATGTGCAACCTTAGCATACCGACAAACTAACAATAAACAGACGACAATGCCGACAATAGAAATAGCATCATTTGACTCGACAGGACTTGGACTAAACCAAGAGGATTATGACGTTGCAATTATTGAAGAAAACAAACTTGAAAGTCACCGTGGACTTTTTTTCGGCTTGCTTCGACAACAAAACGGAGTAATTGTACACATAGGCAATCCTAAATTTAAAGACGACAAAGAAGGTGGTTTTTTTGCTGGACAAATTATTGATTGGGACTTTGAACCAACAGAAATTTTCTTCCCAGAGTTTGACGAAAACAACCCGACAGATAATCGTGGAGCAAACCAACAATTTAAATTCAAGTTTTTAGACCAATACAAAACAGACATTGACAAGTTGCTAAAAATTGCACTAGACAGTTCACCAATTAAAAAAGTGTGTTTTCTAACGGACTATCAATTTGGACCTGAAAACGGAAAGACAGAAATAATTTATACAATCACAGACTTTTGGACACAACACGACAACGAAGGACTAGGATTAAACACCTTGTATGAAATGTATGGACAATAGAAAGGCAGCACATAACATTTATCCGAGTAAACGAAGCGCCCACCAAAAAAAGCCCCCGAAGTTTTAATTAGGCATATTTTTTTTTTCAAAGGTCTAATTGAACCCACTACTTAGTTGTTTTCATAGTGGTTAGGCATTTTCGCGTGTGGGTTTCCAGAACTCCTGGGGGCGCTTTGTTTACTTCCCGTGCGTAGCTTTACGGGATCCCGTTAACGAAGTGATACGGGAACCCGCCTCTTGCAAGAACGACCCTAAGGGGAAAGTATCCCTTAGTCGGCCTCAACGGTAAAGGCTTTTGAAAGCCAACACCTAAATTTTGGAAATCTACCGACAACAAGGAAGATTTTGGCGGAAAGGGACTTTTTGGAGCAGACTCAACATATTATTTAAACCAAACAGAGATTTACTCCCTGAAGGGTATATTTGCATGGAAAACTTAAGATAAATCGCTTTAAGTTACCTGCAAGCAAAGACAAACATTAATCAATGAATTATAATTTTCACCCGATAACAGAAGAAGAAAAGGAACTATGGTTTCGGGCGGAAATGAATAAAAGACAATTTCGAGCACTTGGACATAGACTTGCAAATTCCGACATTGAGAACGAGATAATAAACAACCCTTATTATTTAAGAATTAGTGTATCAGCAAACTATTCAAATGTGGAAGTTGCTCAATGGCTAAAGAATTCGTGGAATACTGAAAGAGTTCTATATCAGAACCAAGATATAGTGGCAAATACAAATCAAGCATTTTGTATGCAATGGGCATTCCCGCAGGCATATTACACAGTGTTTGGCAATATTATCGCAATGTTTAAGGCTATTGGATACACTGAGACTTCGCATACTGCAGTGTTGAAAAAATATGCTACCATAATGCGAGAAAATAAACTTCCTGAATCGGTAGGTATTTGTTGTGATGGTATTGATAAGCACTTTGATTATCACAATATTGTCCTTCCTGAAAACATTGATGGTCATATGGATTTGGATTTACACAACACTGAGACAATTGACCATCACATCTGTCAGTTTTTACGAGCGACTCGCAGGAATAGACTAAAAGAGAAAGCTCCGAAAATGAACTTTAAAACAAAGTCAGGAAAAAAGAGAAAGAACTTGAACCAAGATAATTGGGAACAAGTATCGAAATCTATTGGACCCACAAGCATACTTGACTTTTTGTACCGAAAGCGTATAAAAGGGAATTATCAGGACATTGAAACCTATAACTGCCCATATTTTGATGGACAAAGTGTGCTTACGGATTTAATAATCATTGTTGATAGATTAAATTTGACGAACGAAACTTATCTTTCAAAAGCAATCGGATTTAAGAATTACAAAGACATCGCAGAAAATCACTTGGACAAAGTAAAAAATGACCAATTAGAAATTCGAATTAAAACAATTGAGCAAATAGAAAATGCCAGCAGGTAACAGCACCTAAGAAAATATGGGGCTGACAGTGGTTACCACAGGGTTTGTTCTTCGTAGCTATCTTTGTCACAGGCGGACAGGAAATCGCTCCGAAATGCACCACGTTTCTTAGCCGCAAACCGTTTGAACTAAACCTTCGGTGGCTTTCATTCGGCTTTAATGCTTAAATTCAGCTTTATTGCCTATATCTGAGCATCAACAAAAAAACAACCATTGTAAATAAAAACATGGAGTCAAAACAGGCATCTTTATATGCAACCAAAAGCATTGCGCAAGAAAAAAGGAATAGCCTGCGAGAATACTTTACCCATAGGCCGTCCGAAGGCTTAGTACAACTCCGATTTATCTTTAGTTTTCCTCGATCATTGAATTATATTCTGTAACCAAAAGGGGATTTATTCCCTGAAGGGTATATTTGCATGGAAAACTTAAGATAAAGCGCTTTAAGTTGTGCCTCGCCCTAAAAGACAACACGACCGGCAATAAACGAACAGAAAGATGAATGATAAAATTTCAACACTTTAACAAAATCAAGAGCGTGGTTTCCTGAGATTAGCCAAATCTAAATTTTGGCATTTTTTCTTAATTGCTGCCGTTTCATAGTTGTTTTTTGTATCTTTGCATAAAATTTAAAAAATCATCGTAAAGGACAAACTACATACCGACCGCATTAAAAACCATTTCAAAAACAAAGCTGTTTTTGAAACGAAGGATATTGTCGATTTTTACGAAAAATTTGAAAAAGACATAAAACCGACAACGATAAATTGGCGCGTGTACACTTTGGTTCAAGAGGGCGTATTGCAACGAATAGGCAGAGGAAAATTTAGACTTGGCGAAGACAGAAAATATATCCCCGAAATTTCATCGTTATCAAAATCTATTTTTAAAAAGCTGAAAGCTGAATTTCCTTTTGCCAAATTTTGCGTTTGGAACACTTCTCTTCTAAACGAATTTATGCAACACCAACCAAACAGGTTTTTTTTATTGGTGGAGGCAGATAAAGAAATAACCAATTCGGCTTTCTACTTTTTGAGAGAAATAAAAAAATCAGTTTTTATTGAACCAACTAAAGATATCTTAGAAAAATATATTGTAAACCAAAAAGAAGTTATTGTTATAAAACCACTTATTACAGAAGCACCAACGCAAAACATAAATGATATAGAAACAGCCACTTTAGAAAAAATATTGGTGGATATTTTTTGTGATGATGTAATTTTTTTGGCTCAACAAGGTGCTGAAAAGCGGACTATTTTTAAAGAAGCATTTACCAAATACACCATTAACCAAAGCAAAATGCTTCGCTATGCCGACAGGAGACGAAAAAAAGAAGAACTGAACCAATTTGTAGAAACAATTTCAAATTTATGGCAGTAATGAAACTTAACTGCCGTTTTATAGTATGATAAACTTAAACGAAATATCAAGCGAGTGGCTTAGCCAAGTTTCAAAACAACACCGTAATGCAGACAAAATCCTTGCTGAAAAAGTTATCCGTGCGTTGTTGCTTTTGGAGGGCTTGGTTAAACAAAAGCTGTCCTTTGTTTTCAAAGGCGGAACGGCTTTAATGTTGCATTTTAATTCAACGAAACGACTTTCAATTGATATTGACATTATTCTGCCGAATGATTCCGCCGATAGTAATCGGAGCGATCGGAACAAAGATTTGGAAAGCGTTTTAGATGCAATCATAAAAGAACAAGGATTTCTAAGGAAAGAGCTACAGCACCGAAGCACAACTTCAAAAATCAAAAAAGAGCATTACAAATTTTTCTATACGCCTTTGCATAAAACCAACAAAGCGGAAGATTATGTTTTGTTAGACATCCTTTTTGAAGAAGTTAATTATGCAAACCTCAATTCATTACCAATTCAATCGGACTTTGTGCCAATCATCGACAAACCATTGAGCGTAAATGTGCCGAGTTTGGAAGATGTTTTGGGCGATAAACTCACGGCTTTTGCACCCAACACCACAGGTATTCCATATTTTAAAAAAGACGACAGTATGAGTATGGAAATCATCAAGCAACTCTACGACATCGGGAATTTGTTTGATACGGTAACCGACTTAGACACCATTAAAACTACGTTTTATCGTTTTGCAAAAACCGAAATTAATTATCGTAACTCTGAAGGAATAAAGGAAAACGATGTATTGGAAGATATTTACCAAACAGCTCTTTGTATTGTAAGCAGAGGAACAGATGGGAAAGGCAATTTTGAAGAATTGCAAAACGGCATTAGACGAATAAGTCGTTTTATTTTTTCTGAAAGTTATCACATTGAAAAAGCAATTGCCCACGCTTCAAAAGCGGCTTATCTTTCCACGTTGATACATCTCAATGCAAAAACGATTGCTAAGTTTGAAAATCCACTTCAACTAAAAGATTGGCAAATTGATGAACCACTCAATCACAAGTTGAACAAACTTAAAAAATCCAACCCCGAAGCGTTTTTCTATTGGTATAAAATTTACGAATTGCGAAGCAATCAACGTAGTTAATTGGAAAAATAAAAATGGTAAATGCTTTTCAAATATTAAACAATAATGGTGAAAAAACGACTTGAAAACAAAACAGACATCAGAAAAAGAAGGGCGAAGGCATAAAACATTCATCCGAATAGACGAAGCGCCCCACTAAAAAAGCCCCCGAAGTTTTAATTAGGCATAATTTATTTTCAAAGGTCTAATTGAACCCACTACTTAGTTGGTTTCATAGTGGTTAAGCATTTTCGTAAGTGGGTTTCCTAAACTCTCGGGGGCGCTTTGTTTACTTCCCGTGCGTAGCTTTACGGGATCCCGTCAACGAAGTGATACGACTACCCGCCTCTTGCAAGAACTACCTTAAGGGGAAGGCTTTTGAAAGCCAACACCTAAATTTTGAGTCTACTCTAAAAAGTCCCTTTCTGCCAAAATCTTCCTTTTTAGAGTGGACTCAAATATTGAGTGGCAACACCGAAACTCAAATCGTAAAGCCGATTAAAATAAAAAATTTACGAGGAGAGAGATTTACATAAACTTTTGAGCAGTTATCTAAAAAAACACATGCTAATATATGAAGATAATTAGCTGACAACTATCTTTAAAATTATCGAAACTTGCAAAAATTGCAAGTTTCGATAATTTTTTCTATATCTTTGCCTAATGGAAAAATACACAAACCGAAAGGGGTACATAGGCAAACTACTGTCATATAAAGATAAAGACCTTATAAAAGTGGTTAGTGGCTTACGCAGGTCTGGTAAATCCACACTTTTGGAAATCTATCGTGAAGCCTTGCTTAAACTTGATATAGGAAAAAGGCAAATTCAGTTTTATAATTTTGAATTGCCCGAAAATTTTGTCAATAAAAATTGGGACGATATTTATTTCGATATAAAAAAGAAACTACAGACAGATAAACCAAACTATGTTTTTTTGGACGAAGTACAAAATATTCCCCTTTTTGAAAAATTGGTGGACGGACTTTTTTCCACCCAAAATGTGGACGTTTATATCACAGGTTCAAACGCCTTTTTATTGTCTGGAGAATTGGCTACTTTGTTGAGTGGTCGCTATATTAAAATTTCTATTTTGCCCTTTTCTTTCAATGAATACCTAACAGCCAGAAGCATTGACACAAACAATAAATATTTCAATTACGAACCTTTGTTTTTCGATTATGTTAATGAAACATCGCTACCAAAAGGCGTTGAATTGCGTAAAGAAGGTTACGATAAAATTCACGAATATTTGGAAGCTATTTACACCACCATTGTAGAAAAAGACATCACACAACGACACAAAATAAACGACAAACGGGCTTTTGAAAATATCATAAAGTTTGTAGCATCCAACATTGGAAATGCACTTTCTCCAAACAATATTTCAACCACCTTAAAACAAGACGGACAAACCATACATCATTCCACCGTTGAAAAATATTTGAGATATTTAATGGCAAGTTTTGTGTTTTATAAAGTAAACCGTTTTGATCTAAAAGGCAGAAAACAATTAGCAACCCAGGAAAAATATTACTTGGTGGATATGGGATTGCTCAACATTTTCGCAG
>JAFIEY010000116.1 GCA_020832345.1 Cryomorphaceae bacterium
TACATTCGCTTAACTTGAGTCATGTCAAAGTCATTTACAAACCTCACCACTCCTCTTTCATCACTATGTAAATTCCCTTCTATAACTTTCATATTGTTGGAACGCTGATGACGCGGATCTAACAGATTTACACGGATAAAAACAATCTGCGAACATCCGCTCAATCCGTTTCATCCGCATTCTATTTTTCTAATTATCAACCTCGAAATATCAAATTCATTCACAAACCTCACCACTCCTCTCTCATCACTATGTAAATTCCCTTCAATAACTCTTATCACACTTTTTACTTTTGCCTTTTTCCTTGGCTCTTAAACCAAAAACTCCTCCACATCCTCCCCAAACAACTCCTTCCTCACAAAAGCTAACTTTCCAACTAGTTCTTCAACCTCTTTCACATTAAGTCTGCGCGTATTATGCGAATTATAATCTTGTATTTCAGATATTTTTGAATCACCTTCAGAGAAATACATGTTATAATTCAAATCTCGGTTGTCAGCGGGAATACGGTAAAAATCTCCCATATCTTCCGCTTTAAGCATTTCTTCTCGGGTACAGAGCGTTTCGAAAACCTTTTCTCCGTGACGGGTACCGATAACTTTTACAGGGCACTTCTTTCTTGCAAGGTTCTGTAATGCTTCAGCTAAATCTTTAATGGTAGATGCTGGTGCTTTATTGACAAACAAATCTCCAGGATTTCCATGCTCGAAAGCAAATAATACCAAATCAACAGCATCATGAAGACTCATCAAAAAGCGAGTCATCTCAGGATCGGTGATGGTGATTTCTTTTCCGTTTTTAATCTGCTCAATAAACAAAGGAATCACCGAGCCTCGTGATGCCATGACATTGCCGTAACGAGTAAGGCACACCGTAGTACCCTGAATATTTCGAGATTCCGCAACGGCTACTTTCTCCATCATGGCCTTTGAGATTCCCATAGCGTTAATCGGGTAAGCCGCTTTATCAGTGCTCAAACAAATAACTTTTTTCACAGCATTACTCGCAGCAGCACGAATAACGTTTTGCGTACCGATTACATTGGTCTTAACCGCTTCCATTGGAAAAAACTCACAAGATGGAACTTGCTTTAAGGCAGCCGCGTGAAAAATATAATCAACCCCTCGAGTTACCGGCTCCACGCTATTATAATCGCGCACATCACCAATATAAAACTTAACTTTAGGATTTTTCAGCATCCTGCGCATATCATCTTGCTTCTTTTCGTCACGAGAGAAAATACGAATTTCTTTGAAATGCTCTGAATCAATAAAACGCTGAAGAACGGCATTCCCAAAAGAACCTGTACCTCCTGTAATTAACAAAGTATTCATAATTGATTATAATTATCTGTGTGTAAGTTACGTTGATTAATATTTAAAAAAGGAAAAAGAAATAAAGAAAAGAAAAGCGGTGTAGAAGTGTGCTTTTGGCTAAAAAGCAGGATAATGAAAACTATAAAAAAGACTTTTGCTAATCTTAAGTTAGAGCCATATAATAAAGCATATCTTTGAATTCCCTTAAAAAAGAATATGAAAAAAAATGTTCCCAATATTAACCCTGTATTTGCAATAAACGCAGGCCAGCCATAACCAGTATGCTCACTTGATGTTATATCTGCTTTACTCTTAAAGGCTAATCCACGTCCAAATAAAGGATATCTATACATAACATTTAATGCCTTTTTAAAACTAAGAAATCTACCCGAAGTAGCTGTACCTTCAACAGCAACACTTTGTGTATCTTGATATTGATTTTGAACCTTTTCAGCCATAAATTCAGTTTCAAAAAAAACCAATAGAGAAATTAAAAAACCAACACAAATGGTGATGATTTTCTTCAATGGCGCAAAATTAGATAAATAAAAAATATAATACAACAACAAAGCCATTAGAGCAAAGTATGCTGTAGTTGAGAAGGTAAAAATTATAGATAACAAAAACAATTTACTATATTTGTTAAATAGTTTCCCGGTAACTAAAATAGAAAAATACCAACTATAAAATAATAAAACAGAAAAAGCACCCGGTTCGTGCCAAAATCCGGCAAAACGATAAATACCATACACTTGATCAGGTTCGTAAGTAAAAAAAATCAATGATTTTTTCTTGCCTTCAAAAGGATCAAGATTAAGTTCATAAGGTAAATATGAAAAAAACAAATCTACCACAGGAATAAAATTTATTGCTATCCAAATTAATAAACACCCAAATGTCCAATAATACACGAATTTAACAAAAATAGCGTGAAAATTTACGGGTAAAAGCATTAAAACTAAGACTGGGATTCCAAACTGAAAAATAGGGAATTTTACCAAAAAGTATGGATCAAACTTAGCAAATACCAATAACTGAATCGCTACTATCGAAGTAAAAGCAAAAATAAATAATAATAAAGGAGTAAGCTGAAATACATTATTATTTTTTTTAAATAATACTATTATTAAAAGAAAAAAAAATACTGATAAAGTGAAATTCGGGTTGTAAGAAAAATAACTAATCCCTGAAAAAGAAATTAATATAAATATTAGTATTTTGTTTAACATACTTAATTAAATATCTTGCGTTTCCACTTAATTAAATTCAACTTAATTAAATATTTTAAGCTAAATGATAATTTTTTATTGCTCGTTTTAAGCTCATCAATACGGTTGTTAATCAAAGCCATGAATTCGCTATTAGACTCAAGCAATTTACTTAGAATATAAATCTTATGCTTATTAATAAAAATCATATTATAACCAACTTTAAAGGAAAGTGATTTATCATTCCTCCTATACACACACATTGCATCATCTAAATAGTGAATCTCCCCGCTTAGAGAAGCCAACAATTGCAAGGTCCAATCACCATTATAAACTGTTTTGAACCAATCTGGTAAATTATCAATAACATTTCGTCTTACAACCATACTAGCTGAGGGAATGAACCACTTATTTAAAACATCTTCAAAATTAAAAATAGCTTTCTCAAATTTCCCAAACTCATTAAATAACTCATCATCCTTTTTTATATACTCATATTTTATCCATGCATTATGAGTTGACATTGAATACTTCGGATTCCTATCCAAAATATCTACTTGTTTTATTAATTTAGAGCTGTCAGTCCAATAATCATCTCCCTCACACCAAGCAATATATTCACCTTTACACTGCTTTAACGCCCAATCCAAATTATATATAGGGCCTAGATTCTTTTCGTGTCTAAAGTATTTTATCTCAAAATTATCTGGGCTATCGGCCATAAGCTTTTCCACCACTGCTTGTGTATCATCAGGTGAACAATCTTCTGAGATAATAACCTCAACTCTAAATGGGACTTCTTGCATAAAAATCCCTCTCAAAGTATCTTCAATATAGTTTGCGTGATTATATGTAATGATACAAACGCTTACTTTAAAATCTGTCAAAGTTATTAAATTTTTATCCAGTTTTGTAAAATTAAAGAACCTTTTTCATAAGTAGCTTGAGCTTTCTTATCGTTATAC
>JAFIEY010000119.1 GCA_020832345.1 Cryomorphaceae bacterium
TAACTTATTGAGAATTAAGTCATTCGTAGGGAGCATACACCCAGAACCGTTAATAATAAGTCAAAAACAGTTAAAATCTCTTAATAATTTTGTTGATTTAGCGATTTTGGGCCTCATGAACCTTCTGAGAATCGAATATTCAACACCAAGGGTAAACTCAATTCGAAATACGCCATTCTCGCGAAGAAAATTATTGGGGTTTTTTTAGCGGGCTCAATTATATTGTTCTTCTACACTTTTTTTGTTTGGGATTTCGGGTTTTATACTAACACGAATATCCCGTTCGTTCCTCTATAGCATTTGTAAATACCAAACTTCTGTTTCTCCATCCACTACAAGAGCAAAAGAAGGATTTGTTTTGTGTATAATCTTCTTGGGCTTTCTCATAGATTTAAATCAATGAAAGTGTCGCCCAAATTAGGTGTTCCACTTAATTTACCGCTTTTGTAAGCGTTTAAAATATTTGTAGTGTTTCTTACAATAGAACTATCAAAATCAGTCAATGAATAAAGTTCTGTGGCACAACTGTCTTGCTTATCTGTGAACCATATCGCATCATTTCTGAAAATATCTTTGTTGTCTAAAATTTCTCGATTGTGAGTGGCAGCAATTATTTGAGACGTTTTAGAATTTAAAAGAAAAGAAAGAATAAAGTGCAAATATAAATCAGGGTGTAATGAAGCTTCTAACTCATCAATTAGAAATGCAGTTGAATTTTTGATTAACAAAGCTAATAAGCCTGCAAAACCATAGTAACGTCTTGTCCCTTGTGATTCAAGTTCTAACGGTAAACTGTATTTGGTGTTGTTTACTGTGTGTTCAAATTCAATGTTTACAGCCGTTAATTTTCCTTTTTCTTCTAACTCTTTAATCTTATCACTTGGTGCTTTAACTTGCTTTTTTAAAAACTCAATAAAATCATCAGGAATATCTTTTTCTTCTTCCTGAATTATAATGTCCGAGATATTGAAGTCCGCTTTCTTCAATATTGTTACAACATCAGATTTAGAAATTTCTTTGTTATCAATTCTCGAAGTTACAAACCCTTCTAATTCTGTTCTTGTATATACCAATGGACTTAGATAATTTTCAAACCAATCAATAACTTCTTGTAATTCCTTGAGGTCAATATTTGTTTTTAGATATCCACCAAGAACGGTATTATTCCATAAAGTGTTGGCTTCAAGTGTTTTTTCAAAAACCTTGTCAGTAGAAATTTTACCACCAAAAGTTATTTCCGTAAATTGATTTGATAAATTGGTTTTCCTCTTAAAAAAGTTAGCTTTATTAGGGTTATGAAAATACAACTCCTCATTTACAATAGCTTTTTTGAAAAACTCTACTTCGTAAAAATACTTTATTTCATTTTGAAAAAACTCTATAGAAATAATTGAGTTTTGTTTAGGTGTTTTTGAATCAAATAAGAAAGGATTAAAGTCTAATTCATTTGTCTTTTTACGTTCTGGCTCAAGAACGATGCCTCTTAGAAAATCAAGAGCTTTCAGAATTGTTGTTTTTCCTGATGCGTTAGCACCATAAATTAAGGCAAGTTTTAAAATTCTTTGTCCGCCTAAATTTATGATATAAGCATCTTCAAGGTGTGTTGATTTGTCCGCCTCAAACGAAAGAGTTTGCTTCTCTTTAATTGAGCCAAAATTTTGAACACTAAAATTGATAATCATTTTTACCTCTTTTTTTTGTAAGTTGATTGCAAATATACGAACAAAAATGATAAAATTGGAGTTTTTTAGTTTAAAAATGTAATTTACTTACAAAAGGGCTTGAGTTGAAGCTTTACCATTCTTAAATTTAAAAAAGGTGGGGAGAGGGGGACTCGCCCCCCCTGCTCTTTGTCCCGAATTTAGGTTAATCAACTGTTGGTTTCAATGTCTTATAGTATGGAGTTTGGCACCATTCTCCCCACGAGAGCTACCCCAACTGCTACACTTTTGATTTTGTCTATCATAGTCGTAAAGTTTTGAATTAACATCATTGTTACCAATGAGGAGAATGTCGCCACTCCAACTACGAACATTGCAAATTCAACTGTCAATGTCACCTTTAAAATCAGGCTCTTTCGTCCCGTTGTCAGGACTATATTTTCAATGAACACTGTCGTCCTAGGCTGACCGCCAACTTAAAGCGATTTATCTTAAGTTTTCCATGCAAATAAACCCTTTCAGGGAATTAATCCCCGTTTGGTTACAGAATAAGATTCAATGATCGAGGAAAACTAGAGATAAATGGGAGTTGTTTTAAGCCTTCGGACGGCTTATACTCAAACGTGGCTCAAATCGAACCGAAAAAAACACAAAAGGGATCGCGCAACTTATGCTTTGCACTTAAGTAGCAATATGCAGCCCAACGGGTTTCCGTATCAATTAGTTGACGGGACAAGAGACGTCAAAACCACCCTCTAATCCCGCAAGGCTACAACAGGTGGGAAAGCAAACAAAGCGCCCCGGCAGTTATAGGCTTACTATCGAGGCTTTCTTTTTGGGGATGGGTACTGGGGTGAATGTTAACGGTTCGTCCTTATTTTTCAGTCTTTGTAAGCCAGTCTATTGCATTTATTTTTTTTATTCCATTGTATGTGCCTGTTTCGTAGTCCATTGTGATTAATAATTTTTCATGATGGTCTGCAATACTGTCAAATGGTGCTAACTCACGTTCTAAAGTCGTTGGGTTTTGTACTGTTTGTGAAACTTGTATGTATTGTGTAAAACCTTCGTTGTTGCGAACAACAAAATCGACTTCTAAATTATTTGTTTTTCCTATCCATACTTGATTGTTTCTGCGTTTTAGCTCGAGATAAATTATATTTTCAAGCAAATGTCCTGCATCGCTTACCAATTCTTTCCCAAGTAAAGCGTTGCGAAAACCTAAATCCACCAAATAGTATTTTTCTTGGGTTGCCAAATGTTGTTTGCCTTTAATATCATAGCGGTTTACTTTATAAAACAAATAGGCTTCTACTAAAGTGTCAATGTATTTTGAAACCGTTTTATTGTCTATTTTCTTTTTGTTAGCTGTTAAAACTTTTGCAATGTTTCCTGCTGAAACGTTTGAACCAATTGAATCTATTAAAAAATTTACAACTTCCTTATAAGATTCTTCGGCATAAATGGTGTATCGTTTAAAAATATCATTGTAGTAAATGTTTTTGAAGACCATTTGCAAATATTCATTCGCAAAATGATTTCCGTCTGCTGAAAGTCTTACTGCCTTGGGAAAACCACCTGTACGCATATATTCTGCAAATACACGGTCTGGGTTTGTAGTTTTGCCTGTAAACTCTAAATATTCCGCAAAAGAAAAAGGCAATACATTGATTTCATAAGCTCTACCGGTGAGTAAAGTTGCCAATTCGCTTGACAATAAAAATGCGTTAGAACCTGTAACATACAAATCTATGTTTGGGTGAACGTATAAGCCTTCCAACAGTTTTTCAAATTCTGGAACGTTTTGCACTTCGTCTATAAACACATAGTTTGTTACATTTTTTTTTAGATGCTTAATGATGTAATCATAAATCTCTTTCCAGTTTTTTTCTGCTAAAAATCGAAACTCAGGCATATCTATATTGATTGCCACAATGGAAACTTTGTCATTTTCTTTACGCAACAAGTCTTGAAATTGTGTCATTAAAGTTGATTTTCCACAACGCCTAACACCTGTGGCAACCTTAATTAAATTCTTATCTTTAAGAATTCTAAGTATGTCTAAATATCGTTTACGCTTTAGTGTTTGCATAGGACAAAGATAAATAAAATTCCTAAAACTTTATAGATATAAGAACTTTTAGGAATTTATAGTTTGAGTCCACTTCAAAAAGGATGATTTCAATCAAAATCGACGCGAAGGGTATTTTTGAACCGGAGCAAGTGAGGATTCAAAAACCTACCGACAAGGAAGATTTTGGCAGAAAGGGACTTTTTAGAGCAGTCTCAAAAATAAAATACATCAAAATATCACACCTTTTTTAAGAAGTTTTTTTAGCTGTTTGTTAAAAACTAACGTGTTTTTTTATCCGTTTCCGACAGGCCTTTTTTATTCACCTTCTTTACTATTTAAAAGTTTAACAGTAAGATGCCAATAGTAAAAAGAAGACTTATCAGGTTGCCGCTTAAGTCGGTTCAGAAAATTCCAGTTGGGATCTTCAATAGTAAAGTTTTTGACATCCTGACCAGCGTAATATTCAATTGGAGCTAAATCATTCTTTAGAAGCTTAGCGGATAGATACGCAATGCGAGCCGATGCCGGAATTGCATCGTCAATCCTGAAATTTCCACGCATTAGAAATCCGGTGCCAAAAGCACGGATTCCCTTTTGAAGCTCCGCAAATTTTGTTTTTTCATCCTCTGTGTCGCTGCCACGTTTTGCTATAATAAGGCAAGTGTCAATTGTGTCTTGTAAAACAGTTTCCGGAGTTAGCGTTGTTTCCCAATTACCATTTTTTCGATATGCAATTTCCTGCACTGCGAAAGCATTGAAGCTCGAAGCAACGATTTCCATGTTTTGAACTTGCTCGAATAACTTGCTCAAGTCAAATAGTTGCTTGCAGATTTCCATGGAAAATGGCTGATTGTCTTTCCCTTTGAAATATGGAATTCCAATAGTATTCGGAGCAAAAGCGGTGAGCTTGTCTCCGGTTATGGAATCAATAGATGGTAGGTGTACCGTAAGTTGCTTTTCTGTTTCTATCCATTTAGTTTTAATGGGTTTTTCAATCAGTTCCGGATAGATTGAATCTTCAATTAGCACATCCAAAATGCAAGGTTCCGGAACCTTGCATTTTGGTGTCGAAAGAGAATTTATAATGTGCTTTTGGAATTCCTGGCTTATAACTGCGATGTTCATCTGGGTCATAATCCTTGAATTTTGATGCTACAACAACTTTTTGAAGAATAGACTCAAGCTCTGCTCGCTCGGTTTTACAAATGATATCAATATCAATAGAAAAACGATTGTCCTCTTCCAATAATAGCACAAGGCTTGTGCCTCCTTTGAAAATAAAATCAAGACCATTGGCTTTGAGCTGCTCTAACAGATGGAGGGCATAGATCATTTTCTCCAGGATGATCTTGTCAATCCGCTTGTGATCCTTTTGCTTTCTGAAGCTATCCAACCACTCTTCTGTAAAACAATGCTCCTTTATCATTCGATAATACCTTTTACGAGGTGATACATGTGATTGGTCATGAACTGTTTTATTTCCTGTTCTCTATCTCTCCTTTTCGCATAACTAAAGAGTTTGGTAAAGTTGATGGCGTAGTTACGTATTGCATTTTCATAGATGTGCATCAATTCAGATCCTTGCAGATGGTAGAATAGCTTTTCTTCCGCAAATAAGTCAACCAATATTTTCTCCAAAAGAGGAGTGTAGATCTTTAGTTTTTTGTCGGTTCTTCTTGCAATTGGTGAACGGGTTATCAGCTTTTTGATTATAACAGGATATTCACTCTCTGCAATGTAAAATTCAATGGCTTTGTCATCCGGGTTAATGAAAAGTTCACTTCTTGATGCGTCTTTTAGTTCATAGTACAAGGATTCAATGAAGTCCTTTTCAATTTCAATGAGTATAATTCTTTTGCTTGTCTGATGTTGCAAAAATTCATTTAACCAATCCGTTTCCCATAAACAGTGTTTGGTGTCCTCAAATTTGTACGCAACTTTTCTTGCGAGCTTAATGAGTTCTTGGGATATTTCAGGCTTGTATTTGGGTTTATATGAAATGACATAAAGACCTCTCTTGAGCGGCCTGATTATATTTTTGTCCTTCAAATCATGGATTCTCCAACCGAATGTTCCTTCTTTCAGGTCGGGTTCAAAATATCGATAGAATTCAAAGAGTTCTTGTCTGGTAAAAGACGCTCTGTCCTTAAATTCTTCAATCAGTTTATTTTCTATGATTTTTGGCATTAATTCCAATTTTTGCCAAAAATACGAAATTCTGGTAAATATTGGAAATCAAAAAAACGCCAGTAAATTAAATCACTGGTAAAAATTTGAAATCCTGGGGGATGGAAGATTTGGCTCTTTTGTAAAGTTTGGGTTGCGGGTTGACTTGAGCGGCTTTGCAATTGAAAATCATGAGCACCAATGAAAAAACACCAAAAGAAGCGAATAAATATGCCAAATGTGTTTTGGCAGTCCCGAAAGCATTCGTGATCAAAAATGCGAAGTGGAGGCTATTTCTTTTTTCTTTCTTGTCAGTCGGACTTGTCTTTGTCCAGTTGCACTGTTGGTCTAGTCGTGTTAGTCCTGTCGTAAAGTCGGACTGTGTTTCGATATTTCTGTCGTTACTCGCCATTGTCAAAGTGTCCGTTGTCTTTTTTGCATGTGCCCCAACGTTCAAGTATAAGCGTAGTCCGGAATCTCGGAGCAATTCACTGTCCGCCCACCGTAAAGTTTCTTAAGAGCAAAAATCCTCAAATTCAGCAGTTCAGCCCGCATTATGCTTAATACAATGTTGGCGTGTCGTGCTTCTTATTTTTCCCATATTCCACTCCCTTAGGTTCAAATAGTGTTGTTTGACCAACTTGAAAACTATAGTTGCCTATTTCGTCCTCAGTGACCAATTGATTTATTGTGCGATAATCCTTGATATGGTATGCTTGAATGAGTGCATCTGAAGTTTCCTTAGGCATGGCATCTATCATGGGTATTCGGAGTTTCTTTAAGTTTTGACTTTGCCATCTTGGGTAACCACCTTTCATAGTTGTTCCTAGCTCTAAAAGTTGTTTTCTAATAAAGTCAGATGATAAAATAGATGCTAGAATTACAAGTTTCTTTTGATTGCTACCTGTAATATAGTATAAGTTGTGGTGAGGATAGAAATTGCCTTTATCGATAAATATGTGACTATTACCGGAGATGTCTGGTAGAATAATCTTATCCTGATTTGTCAAAGTAGGCTTAATCCGATCAATTGTTTTGTACCAATGACGAGGATTCTTTTTAGCCACATGACGTCTTTCTAGTAAACTTCTATGAGATTCAAGATATTCTTTTGCCTTCGGATATTTTGTTAAGTCAATCAGTTGGCCTGTAATTTCAAAAGGGTTCAAAATGTAATTTCCAGACCAATTAAGTTTGTTGTTCTTTAAATCTTTTGAGGTTAAAATAGGTAACAGAATCTCTTCCTCAATCAATGACTTAAAGTCGTTTCTGATGAATACTTTGTCTAATCCAGTGGCAACTCCAATTCCTATCTGAAATCCTTGGCTTTCAATTGTGGTTAAAAACTTTTCGTGTTCTTCACCACTCCATACATAAGAGAACCAATTTTTGGAGTTCACAATGTCTAAAGTCCTCGTAACATCAGTATCTTTATTTATAAACCGTAATTTGGTGATATCGTCAATCAAGTAATAATTAGCTTTAGTATTCTTTTTAGTATTACGAATTGTGGTAATTGCGGGATAAGCTATTACTTCTTCTTCAAAAGGACATGTTTCTTCCAAGTCTATAATTTCCTCCAGACAATAGTTTAGCTGAATTAAGTTCCTGAGGCTTACCCCGTATTGATTTTTCAACCAACGATTAGAACAAATAAATGAAAGAGAACCATTTTCATTTAATAACCTAAGCCCTTTGTCATAAAATCCAATGTATAAATCACTTCTATGCTTGAAAGTGGGAAATTTTCTTCTATATAATTCTTTTTTTTCATCTGGAATATTTTCATGTCTAACATAAGGAGGGTTGCCTATTATTAAATCACACTTATCTGACTTGGACAAGAGGAAATCTTCAATACGTATTAAGTTTTCGGGAACAGATGCGTTATATTTATTCAAGGTGGATCCGATTCTTTCCTCCAAAAGAATGCCCATTTCATTATCTAATTCGAAAAAAATTAGATTTGAAAGCGCTTTTTGAAAAGAAAAATCGAATTTCAATGACGAATGATAAAGCCGTTCAATAATTTCAACAGCAAACGCACCATCACCTGCAGAAGGTTCGATTACTCTAATGTTTCTAAGATCATGATATTGTGTATACCCAACCCTATCCAACATTGTCTCCACGACAATAGGTTTTGTCAAGACTAGGCCGTGCAAATTACCATTTGCTCTGGTTCCGTAAATCATTTTTCAAACTCTTTTAGTTTACCTTGAATAAATCCCATGAATGACAACAAGAATGTGTCAAAGGATATGTCATCCTCTGGGCATCCAAATTTCTTATCTTTATCCGTCCATATCATTGCGGTTGAAGAGTAGTGACGCTCCTGCATAAGTTTGTGGCAAAAGAGAGCATATCTATTTAAATAGCTTGTGTTCTCAAACTCAGGTCTTACTTTAAAATGTGGCTCTTGTAATCTAACTGGACTGGTTGACTTGGATGTTTGTTCCACGAGAATTACATATCCTAGCCAAGGTTGTTGCTTTTGTGGAAACCCATTTTCTCGAAATGCAGTCCATAAATCAACTGCACTTCCTAATGCTTCTTCCGTTCTGTTGTTGAAGTTATTACCAAACGAACCCACTTGAGATTTAAGCTCTACAACTGCAATCAGCTGTTTGTTGGGTGCAATAATCAAAAAGTCCCAGTCTTTGGTCGGCCTGAAGAATCCTGGTAGGTTATTCCCCTTGATATAAATGCACTCTTCAGGTACACCTAAATCTTTCGTCACTTTTAACAATACCTTAATGAATCCATCAAGCTGTTTTCCACCAGTAACTGAACCTCTTGATCCTTGATCGGATTTTTTTTGACCCTTCAACTGAGCTTCACGTGTGTTCCAAAAGTGTTGAATCGCACTTGATATATCCCTCTGATATTTTTTGGTTGATAGTCTTTCCATTTATTCTTTTCTTGTATGTAAAGTTAACATATTTCTCGTGTTTTGAATTTTCGTCTAGCATGCACGCCAACGTTTTGCGGCTTGGCGAAGGGCGAGTTTTCTAGCACTGAACTTCATTAGAAGTACAAAGTTTGGATTTAGCACTAAACTTTCATAGAAGTACCAAACCCCGCCTTTTGCCAAACCGCTATTCAAGCGGTTCGGGCTTTATTTGAGTTCTTGTCCATTCAAGAGTCTTTGTATGTTTTCTTTTGTGTCTTTATTTGGTTCAACTTCGCCTAAATGTCTAATTTCTCTTTCAATATCTGGCGACCAATTTTCTTGTTTCCATTTGTCTAAAACCATTATTGCCATATTACGGTTCCTAACAACTGGATTTTTAAGTGATGTCAGTATAATTTTTTCTCCTTTCTTGGGGTAGTTTTCCAAAAATGTAGTCGCATATTCAAGACTTGCGTGTTTGTTGTAATTATCGCCAAAGCCGTTTGAATCCTTTGCTCCTGTGCCTAATTCTTCAAATGGCAAATGGTTGAGTGCAAAGTCAATAATTTCATTTGAATGTTCGGGTTTACTGTAATGTGTAACGTCATACCAAGAAGAACTATCTAAAGGCTTCTCTTGTAATTTTGCCCAAACAGTTTCCCATAAATTAACTCCTAATTTCTCTGCTGCTTGTTTTGCATTCCAATAAATTACATTGTCATTGCTTTTCAATCCTTCATAAACAGCAACTTTCCAATCTCTACTATTCAAAATTTCAACAGTTTCAATTACACAATTTGAAATGATGTCTTGATTCCAACCATTATTCTTTTGCTCTCCAATGTCATCTTGAAGCTCTGTTAGAAAGTCTTTGATTTTATGTAATGCGTTAAAGTCCGAAATGTCAGTTGCTTGATTTTTGGCGTGTCTAATGAAATCTTGAACTACTTGTGAAGCAAAAGGGTATGTTGTTATGTCTTCTGCTGGTCCACCAATGGCAATTAGTGCTTCAATAATGTCAGAAGCCGACTTGAAAAGTTTGTGGTCTATTTCATCGGTTTCTAATTTCTTATGAAGTTCTCCAATAGTTGCACAAGTGTATGCCAAGTATTCATACATTATATTGTTCTTGTAACCTTCGTAAATCAACCAATCTTTTATAGGTTTACTTAATTCAGGTCTTGCTAACCTATCAACCAATTGAATTTTTCCCCAACCATCAATTTTCTTCGCTAAATCCCAAAGGTCACTTTCGATATTTTCGGATAAATTTGCAATTGCAATTGATGCATAAACAGTAAATTCATCGTGTAATCCTAAAATCTTTATGTCCTTTAGAACTGATTTGTTTTGGCATAACCCTACTATTGCAATACCAAATTTTACGGCATTTCTCTTGTCGGTTCTTGTAGCTAAATCTTTGGCATATTTGAAAAGATATGGTTCTATCGGTAATGAGTCATTAACAACTGTCTGTAAAAATTCATCAATAATTCCAATTACACCTTCGTTTTCTGTGATTAATCGGTAAAATTCTTGTTCACTAAATTTGTCTCCTTTTGAAGCAACTCTTTTTATGTTCTTTGAAAGTTCCGCAATTCTTTTTTTGGAATCATCAGAATCGTCTGCTCCAAACATTGCATCCATAAGTCCTGGCGCAAATCTTATCTTATCATCGTTTTTTATTTTGTCTGGAAGGTCGTGTGCCTTTTCGGATAAATTACCTTCTTCGTCCAAGTTTGAAGAAAGAAATTTGAGAATAGAATTATCAGTTCTCCATTCTTTAATTTCAATGGGTTCGTCAAATATGTCTTGTAACCATTTTTTTATCATCGTGTCTGTCTTTTTAGCCTGACCGCTAACGTTTTGGCGCTTGGCGCAGTGGCGGATTTACTCACAAATATATTTATTTTAAAAGTGTTCGTGATTTTCAATTCGGAGCACAAAACTGTCAATATACCACAAAAGTAGATGCGAGGTAGAATGTTCAATTAACCACTGAACCCGCCATTGAGCCAAACGCCTGTTCAAGCGAATTGAAAATCAGCGTAGCTAAACCCGCCTCGCGGCGGTCAGCTTTTGACACCGCAAAATACAACAAAAACTGTATTTTTAGGGTCTAATTTTAAATTCGTTGTATCATGAAAAAAAATGTCTAATGAAGGGTCCTTTTGAAAATGGAGAAACTGATGGTCGTATCGCAATTGGCAAAGCGCTCGATCATTTCGTACACAAGGGAAGTTCGGTTTATGATTATGCGACCTGAAGTTGATCGCTTGGTTCAATCCGGTGCCCGCGGCGATCCCACTTATCAAATAACACATATTGTCCAAAAAAATCAAGCGATGTAAATGCATGGCCGGGAAGTCCACGCGCTAAAATGAAGAAAAACAACTAAAAATGACAAAACATAAACGTAGCATCTCACCAAGATCATGGATTTTTATCGAAAAGGAATTTAGTCAAATACAGGGAAGCGGAATTTGCTCAACTACTTTCCAAAATTTAAGTGTTGACTTACAAATACACATACCGTTGAGGCCGACTAAGAGATACTTTCCCCTTAAGGTCGTTAATGAAAGAGGCGGGTAGTCGTCGAACACCGAGTAAACAAAGCGCCCCGGCAGTTATAGGCTAACTATCGGGGCTTTTTTTGGGGGGCGCTTCGTCTACTCGGATGAATGTTTTATCGCTTCGGTGTTCTTTTTCGTCCGTTGTTTTGTTGGTCGTTTTTGGTGTGCGGTGGGGCAGACACACTCTTTGCCAAGCTTTGGTTTGAGCTTTGGCTGGTGTGGCTTGGCAATGTGTGTGTCTGTGCATAGGCTAGATTTTTACTTTAAACACCCTAATGACTCTTGTCCAATTAGTTCCATTCCATTCTCCTTTTCGCTCGGTTACCGATTGTATCAAATCAAAACTGTCATAGTTCTCAAAGGCTTCAACAAAGTCGTCAAGTCTTTGTGTTTTATAATCAGAAACGTAAGGACTAACACAGATGAAATAATTTAAGCCTGAGAAATTCCCCTTTATCTTCAATATCAAATCAGTCATTGAAAAGAAATCTATATCTAAAATATTTGAAAATAGTTGGATTTTAGTATTCGTTCCATTGGGGGAAAAATCGTCATTATTCAAGGAATCTAAGTCTTTATTTATTGTATAAATACCTGCGGATTTATTGAATTTTCTTATATGAAGGGAAGCTCTTTTTAAGGCTATTTCTGATGGCTCGATTAAAGTTATTGCTTCAATTTCAGTTGTTTCAGCTCTATCGTTTAGGTATTCTAGAAAGCAAACAGAAGCCAACCCTTGACCACATCCCCAATCATAGATTTCAATTTTTGAAGTTATGTTTTGACTTGATAATATAGAAAATGCAGACATTACCTTAGCATAATGCATCTTCCCATAACTGTTTATATATGCAAGCAATTGATTTTGTTCCGTAAGAACCTTAACTCCCCTTTGTAAAGAATAAAAAATATCATCACTCGCCACATTTGCGTATAAGTTTGCACATAGATTTCTTATTTCCAAAAATCTATCTTGAATAGAATCAAGCATTTGTGAGTATTCTGTACCTATTTCTATTAGATGTGAGCTAACATCGAATGGTAAAAATTCACGAGACCTTTCTAATAATAAATCTAGTTTTTGATGGATAGAGCTATAAACTTGATGTATGTCATCTATAGTTTCATTTAGCAATTCAATGATTATTGAATGAACCAAGAATTTCTTATCATCAACTGATAAACTTTCTAAAAGTAAAGCTCTGAATTCTTTAACTCCATTTAGGTTTTCATTACCAAAATTTTGAAGAACTTCAGTATAAAAGTGAATCAATGTTGCTACTACTTTTTCTTCACTATCTTCTTCGTGAAGAAAGCTATGCGCTAATAGATTAATAATTTCAGGCATTCTATTAGAATAATCAGATATTCTTCTAATGCCAACAAGGAACTTAGAAGATGCTTCTAACCGACTTCCTATTGATATGTTTTTTCTTATACATAGGTTATATAAATCTTGAAATTCTCCGTGAAAGCCAAACCTTTCTGAAATATCAAGTAGCGATAAAACAAATAATCTGTTTTTATTATTTGTAAAATCTAAATTTCTGTAAATCCTGTAATATGGCAATATGTAACTCTCAATCTTTTCCCTATGCTTTAGTAAGCTATCATAACTCTGACTAATGAAAAAATCATAAATCAATGTTGAATTATTGTCTATGAATTTTGACAATTGGTCAGTACTAGCCGAGGAGTTAATTACATCATCAATTACCGCCATATTTAAAATTCTTTTCTCAAAATGTCGTTGATCAAATCTTCTTTTAAATTTGAAGTTGGCTTCAACGTGTAACTTGATATAATAAATTTTAAATCAGATACTTTCAATGCCTTTAATTCCTTTTCCCTTATCTTTCTCTTTGTTTCAATATTTTCATCAGAAAATAATGAACCTGAAAAGCTTTGATTATATGAATCATTAGGCTCACTTACTACACTTTGGCTTTTTGATTCGATTGAAGTTGAGTCATTCAAATCTTTGTTTTCAATTGTGTTTTCAGTGTTTTCATCATTCTCTGTCTTTAAGATATTTTCTTTAACTTCTTCAATATTATTTTTCGTATTCTGTTCTGATGATTTGCTTTCAATATCAAACTTTTCGATTTCGTTCTTGTTAATGGCTTGCGTATTGAAATCATCTAACTTTTTCTGAAGCTGTTCAATAATGTT
>JAFIEY010000121.1 GCA_020832345.1 Cryomorphaceae bacterium
GTGGTGCGGAAAAGACCATAGATATTAGCCAACTAAGGTCTGGGATGTATGTGCTTGGTATTATCGATGGTGATGGAGGATATTATAGGAAGAAATTGCAGGTAGCTAGGTAGCGCCTTCAAGAAAACATACATACACAACTGGAAATATTTTTCGGTAAGTCTCCACAGACTCCTCCAATTGTCTTGAAATATACATTTGCGATTGTATTAAAAGACAAAAGTAATATAAAACGCAATTCGGTGCAAATTGAAACTCGTACTTTCAATTTGCACCTATTTTATGGGTTTAGATAAGGGGTATATATTTTTTTCTTTTTATGGATAGAGAAAATCATGTTGCATTTATCTTTGACTTTGTTTTTGATGTCTAGGCGGTAAAAAAGGAAAATGTTGAAGCAATTTTTTATGGAAGGCCTAAATACGAAAGTTTAGAAATTGGATGGAGGTCTGTTGAAAAAGTAATAGAAACTTTAAATGAAGAAGATATATTGGTTCCAATTTTTGGAATCGAAGTATTTGAATAATCCGTTTTTTAGAACGGATACCCCAACGCTACATTCCACACAATCCGGCTGAAGCGGAAGGATTCGTTTACCCACCGACTTCCAATGGTTTCTGTGGGATTGTAAATAGGGTATGCGGCATCCAAACGAATGACAAAAAATCCGAAGTCGTATCGCAATCCAAATCCACTTCCCAGTGCCATGGCGCTCAATAAACCCTCCCAGCGCATAACGTAGTCCGGCTGAACATCAATTACCCTGCGTCCATCAGGAAGTTTGAGATTTTCGTAAAATATGTTGCCCGCATCCGCGAAAAGAGCACCGCGAATTTTTTCGTAAATTGGAAAGCGGTATTCTACACTGCTCAGTACTTTGATGGGGGCCGTGTTGAACAAACTGGCGGCATCGGGATTGTTGCCCGGCCCCAGTCGGTAGGGTAAAAATGCCCGCAGATCGTTGCTTCCACCTGCAAAGTACCGCATCTCAAATGGGGGCTGATAACCAAAAACCGGATCTACACTGTTGCCGTATGCTCGCGTATAACCGCCAAATGCCCGTACCACAAAACTGGTCTTTGGCGATATAATCCAGAACTGCCTGTAGTCTGCCTCAAATTTGATGTACTGCGCATAATTAATGCCCAGAATATTTCCGGCGCCCAGACTGTCCACAGGGAAATCGAGGGCTGCATCAAGGCCCGAAAGCGTATTGCCGGCCACTTCAACCATGCCCCGAAAATAATATTTTATCGGTCGCTTACTGGTGATTTGGTCGTTGTATGTGTAGGTGTATCTCGTGCTGGAGATAAATGTATTTCTAAATCCAAACAAGAAGTTGAGGTTTTGAAGAAAATCGTCCCGAAGCTGCGTAATTTGCACAATATTGAGGTCGATAATGTCCAGCGCATGAGATTTGCTCAAACTTTCCTGCCACAAATATCCCAAACTTGTTCGGTATAAAATCCGGTCAAATTCCACCCGGCTTTGTCGTCCGGCCGAAGCCGAAATTCTGGTTCTCGGCTGCATGCGTTTGGGGAGCAGACCCACCGTATTAAATGGGAGTAGGAATCGCGGAAATAATAGTGACGCCTCAAAACTCAGCTCGAAGGTGTTGAAAAATTGATCGGTTGCCAGCTCACCAATGGCTTGGGATTCGATACCGCCCCGAAGGCGTACGTTGAGATTTTCCCCACCGCCAAACATATTGCGATTTATCCAGTTGATGTAGGCATTCGTTCCCAATTGTGCGGAGGTGTTTAGGGCTTCAATTTGTGCCGTAAAACTTCGCCGGGGCAGTGGAATCATAGATACATTGGCCACGAGCATTTTTCCGGTGGTGTCACCTTCTAATGGACTGAAATTTAATTCAGTGGTGCTAAACATTCGCAGCCGATTGATATGCTGATAAGAGTTTTTCACCCGATCTTCCCGGTATCTTGAGCCGGGTGTAAATTCTAATACATCAGTGAGAACGCGTGGGGAAATCCAAACTGAATCCGCATCCCCAAAAAGCAATTCGTAACCTCTGTGCTCTATCGTGTCCAGATTTTTACGATTCCTGAAATCGGGATTGATGACGACACGGGCTATTTGATTCACTACCGGGTCAACCGATACAACCGTGTCTCCACGTTTCACTCTTCGGTTGGTGATAATGATTTCGAGGTTTAATGCGTTTTCCATTCCAATGGTGTCCACCGAATACCGAATTAAATCCCGGGGAAACCCGAAGTAGCCCTGATTCCTATAATGGGTGGTCAACATTTCTCGCTCTTTTTCCAGATCATCGAGTCGAAATGGAGCACCTATTTTTACCGGACTTTGTTGCCGAATGCCCTGCGCCAATTGAGCCAGCGCCGGATCTTCCACCGAGTATTTTAAGTTTTTAATGATAAACCTCGGGCCCGTTGTTATGTGGTAGGTGATCCGCGCTTTTCTCGAACTGATGGATTCGTATTCGTAATGTGCCTCTGCCTGAAAAAATCCGTTATTAATGGCGTACTGCTTTAGCTGTCGCGCACTGCGATTGGCCAGATTTGTATCGAGGATTTCGGGTTTGTAGCCGAAAATTTTCCTCGGTGCCGGTTGTTGCCGAATCACGGAAAAGGCCTGACGGTTTTTACTTTTTTTGCCATTTATCCGCAATTTGGTTTCCCACAGCGCTTGTTGTCCCTTTTCGACATTTCGCACGGAGCGACAAGATGAACTTAGGACAATCAGCAGCGACAATACGCCTACCTTAAAAAAGAATCTGGTGAATTTATGACACATCCACCCGTGCAGAAATTTTTGGGATATTGGGTTGGATGTGGCGTTCATCAGGATTTGTGGCGTTCAATCATAACTTCGAGAATCTCTCCTGCTGCTTTTGAAATTATCGTGCCGGGACCAAAAACGCCCACCACGCCAGTTTCAAAAAGGAAGTCGTAATCCTTTCGGGGAATTACACCACCGGCAATGACCAGAATATCCTCCCGATCATATTTTTTCAATTCTTCGATGACTTTTGGGATGAGGGTTTTGTGACCAGCGGCTAAAGAACTCACACCAATAAGATGAACGTCGTTTTCTATGGCTTGTCGCACAACTTCTTGCGGCGTTTGAAACAAGGGCCCAATGTCCACGTCAAACCCGAGGTCTGCAAAGGATGTGGCGACCACCTTAGCGCCGCGGTCGTGCCCGTCCTGACCAATTTTCGCCACCATAATTCGGGGACGACGACCTTCTAATTCTGCAAATTCGTTGGCCAGCTTCCGCGCTTGGTCAAAGGCTTCGTTTTGTTTCATTTCTTTAGAATATACACCACTAACGGTTTTGTTTTTTGCCTGATAGCGACCAAATACTTCCTCCATGGCAGAGGAGATTTCCCCAAGTGTGGCGCGTTTTCGGGCAGCGTGGATGGCCACTTCCAGCAGGTTTTTATCGCCTTTGGCCGCATTGGTTATGGCTTTGAGGGCATCTTTTACTTCATCTTCGTTACGGTTGGCCTTCAGGTGTTTTAAACGATCAATTTGCGCTTTGGTCACCGCGTCATTGTCGATGTCCATGATTTCAATTTCCCGGTCTTCTACGTCCAATTGGAAGCTATTTACCCCGATAATCAATTCTTTTTGCCCATCGATTCGCGCTTGCTTTTTGGCCGCGGCTTCTTCGATCCGAAGTTTGGGCAATCCGTTTTCAATGGCTTTGGCCATACCGCCGAGCGACTCAACTTCCTCGATGAGTTTCCAGGCTTTTTGGGTCAATTGCTCGGTTAGAAACTCCACATAATGCGAGCCTGCCCAGGGGTCTATAAATCGGGTAATCCCAATTTCTTGTTGGAGATATAACTGAGTATTTCGCGCAATGCGTGCGGAAAATTCTGTGGGTAATGCGATGGCCTCGTCCAGACTGTTGGTGTGAAGTGATTGCGTTCCGCCAAAAGCTGCACCCATGGCTTCAATACAAGTTCGGGCTACATTGTTAAAAGGATCTTGCTCTGTCAAGCTGTACCCTGACGTCTGACAATGGGTTCTCAGCGCTAAAGATTTGGGGTTTTTGGGGTTAAACTGCTGAACGAGTTTTGCCCATAAAACTCTTCCTGCCCGCATTTTGGCAATCTCCATAAAGTGATTCATGCCAATGGCCCAAAAGAAAGAAAGTCTGGGCGCAAATTCGTCAATGGTAAGTCCGGCCGCAATTCCCCTTCTGATGTATTCCAGTCCGTCGGCGATGGTATATGCGAGTTCAATATCCGCTGTGGCTCCGGCCTCCTGCATGTGATATCCCGAAATGGAGATGCTGTTGAACCGGGGCATTTTTTTACTGGTAAATTGAAAAATGTCACTGATAATGCGCATTGAAGGTGCCGGTGGATAAATGTACGTATTGCGCACCATAAACTCTTTAAGGATGTCATTTTGGATGGTGCCACTCAATAAGTCCGGAGAAACGCCCTGCTCCTCGGCTGCGACAATATAAAAAGCCAAAATGGGAATTACCGCGCCGTTCATGGTCATGGAAACGGACATTTGGTCGAGGGGAATTTGGTCAAACAGAATTTTCATGTCCTCCACCGAATCGATGGCGACACCAGCTTTTCCCACATCACCACTGACCCGTTCGTGGTCAGAATCGTACCCTCTATGGGTGGCCAAATCGAAGGCAACCGAAAGCCCCTTTTGACCGGCGGCTAAATTTTTCCGATAAAATGCATTGGAAGCCTTGGCCGTAGAAAAACCCGCGTATTGTCGGATGGTCCATGGCCGCTTGATATACATGCTGGCATAGGGTCCCCGCAGGTTTGGGGCAAAGCCTGCCCCAAAACCAGACAATAATCCCGTTATATCCTTTTCGGGATTTATTTTGAGGGGGATGTCAATCCCTTCGGCACTTTTCCAAATTGAACCTTCAGCTTGAAGGGGTTCGTTTTTCGATGGTGTAGTAAAGGTAATTTTCGAGAAATCTTTGCGCATGCCGGATATTGTTCTTTACCGCAAAAGTATAGAATATTAGGCTAATGATAACGGCCTAAATCATGAGTCCAATCCAAAAAGGATGATTTCAATCAAAATCAATGCGAAGGGGATTTTTGAACCGGACCTAACTATATGTTAGTGAGGATTCAAAAATCAACCTACAAGGAATATTTTGGCAGAAAGGGGCTTTTTGGAGCAGACGCAATCAAGCAATTTAAAATTCCAGCCTATATCCTGATTGAAACAAGAAGCCTGCGTTGTATCTGGTACCCAGTCCTGAATTGTTGTGGATTGAAACACTAGGGTTTATTTCGTAAAAAAGATGACTTTTTCCCCAGAAATTATCCGGATTTGTTCCAATTCTAAAATCCAATCCCAGTGGCAAGTAAACAAATGCTACGCCGCCGGTGCTGGCAGAAAGTCTTTCTGATTCAATTGGTTCAAAATTTCGGTTGTACCGTTCCCCATCTCCGTAGCTGCTGCGAAGTTGTAAACTGCTGTGTGTGTCTTCTGAAACCAAAAAGTAGCTGTTGAAATTTAAAACAGCACCAAGCCCTAATCCACTGTAAACACTCCAACGGGCATTTTTATCCCAATAAAATATTGCTGAAATATTAAGCCCTATTTGTTGGCTGTTGAAGGAAATGTCTCTTGAGGTATGGTGTAGAGAATCCAAATAAGCGACGTTTCCGGTAGATGAAGAGGTAAGCGTGTCGAATGGAAAACTTTCTTTTTTGTATAAACTTCCGGCACTGTAATATCCATCACCCAAAATAACACCCAGACGGATGATAGGCCCTCTTTTGTTTTCGCTCACTTTAAACCCTGCCCAAAACACCCCGCCAAAATTATAGCTTGGGGAACTAAACCTTTGTTGGAAACCCGTTTGGTCGCGCATCAAAATTTCCGAACCGGACAATTCCCTTTGAAGCGTTTCAAGATTTACGGAGGCTGAGTTGTTGTGAATGAAATTCATAAAGTTGACCCCTCCCTCCACAAGTTTTATTTGACTGTAGAGATTTTGGCAGGAAAAGCCTAAGGCAATGGCGAGTAGGCTGAATTTAATGGTGCGCATAATAAAATTGGTTTAGATTTGAATGAAAACGGAAAAACTCAATTTTATTGTGGGAGCAGTGTGTTTTTTTTATTGATCTAAAAAGCAGATTAAACTACAATTTTTTTATAATGAAAATACTAGCTACATAAACGAAAATAATATTCCCAAGAGCAAGTAAATAAAGTTTTGGGGAAGCGGGTAAAAAGCCATCAAATTTTTGGGCAAAGGTGAGGATGTCGGCGTGTAAAGGCCATTTAAAGTAATGAAATGTCACCACGGATAAGTTGGCAATAACAAATAAAACGATCCATGTTCTAAAACCTTTTGATTGAAATAGGAGTGATATGAAAAAGATCAAATCAAAAATGACCAAATAGCCGAAGATAATCCGGTAAAAACCTGGAGTGCCGATGACGGTCGCTGAATCTGCGACCATTCGCACCAGAATATTGGTAAAATATGCGGCGCCAAGAATGCTAATGACAGAAAGAAAACTGCCTATTAATACTGACAGGACACTGTTTTTATCGTTTCTTTTATTGGTGGTAATCATCTCCATCCCGCAAATGCTAAAAAAGTTTTAATGGTAAACGCAAAGTTAAGGAGTTTGTTTTTTAATTGATGTATTTTTTGTGTATTTTTTTACAAAACTTAGCTACCGTCAGTTTTTGTTTTTTAACGAATTGATTTAAGAAGCGTGCAATATTTACAAGGGGGCGCTCGTTTTTTATTGAAATTACAAAATTAACCTTATGAGTAGGATGTTTTTGCGTTTCTTTCATACTTTATTTAAAGGTATTTTTTGTGTTTTGCTTTCGGATATTGCACTTGTCGGATGTGTATCGCCGAGCTATTTTCAGTTATTGGTAACCGAATCCGCAGACGTAATTGAAGAAGATGGCATTTTGATTTCCTATGATGATTTAGTGGAGGTTCAATTTGATTTTTGGGGCGAAGGTGGTAATAGTGGTTTTTATTTTCTCAACAAAACAGATGATTATTTATACATCAATTTAAAAAAGACGCATTTATTGGTCAACGGGACGGCCTATGTATATGAAATGCCTGATTTACCACCCGGACAAAGTTTAAATCCTGAATATTTGTCGTATGCAGTTTTGCCGATATATCAGGCTTTTTCTCAAGCTTTTGGCGACTTGTCCTCCAGGTCGGGTGGGGGCGGAATGCGGTTGGCCGAAATTGAATCCCGACAAATAAATGAGACCCATGGTCGGTTTCCGGGCTCGATGGTCGTTGTTCCGCCGAAGTCTGCTGTGGTGATTGGCGGTAATCTTGTGATTAGAGAAATGATACTCGATCCCTATTTACGCCTAAAGCCCAAAAAATATGAAGACCAATCTATTGCATTTGATAAATCAACTTCTCCACTAAAATTTCAAAGTGTTATTACCTATGGTTTTTTTAATGATCTAAAAAATGATTTTGACGAGGAGCAAATCAAACAGGAATTTTGGGTCAAAGAGGTTGTGAATTATAATTACCGGAATTTTGTGGAAACCGGGTTGTTGGAAATTGGAGAAAATAAGCCCATTTATCGGGATACGTATATTCATCGAAGTCCAAAAGCTTTTTTTGTAACGTACAGGTCTAATTGATTTTTTTAAAGCAAATTACCACACAGTGAAATTTAACCAATAAGTTATGAGTCTGCTCTAAAAAGTCTCTTTCTGCCAAAATCTTCCTTGTCGATAGACTTTTGAATCCTCACTAACAGCTGGTTAGCTGCGGTACAAAAATCCCATCCGCGTCGATTTTGATTGAAATCATCCTTTTTAGAGTGGACTCAGTTATTAAAATATTGTCATTTAAGATTTTTTTCATTTAAAAGGTATATTTATAATATTTTTTTACTATATTTGTAGGGTCATTTTTCAGCAAGTGTTAATTCTTGACGCATATTTTGTCGCTAGCCCTTTTGGTTAAGTGTATTGCTAAATTTTTGCATACTGAAATTAATTTGGTTTTTTGTCTTTTGGTAGATTCTCCTACTATTAAATTTTTTGCATCATGAAAAAAACACTACATCTTTTTCGCTCGTCCGTGGGTTTCTGGTTTGTTTTGTTGGTTGTTTTCGTTAACGCCAATATTTATGCTCAACCCATTGTTATTCACAATAACCCAGTTCCGGGAAATATTTTTGATATTCTCGAAACGGGAAATCAACTTTGGTTGGCAGAAGAACGGGGGGTAACCATTACCACAAATCACGGCATGAATGATTCTATTATTCTACAGGGTTTCTTGCCTGCCAAATTTTGCAAAAACGACAACGATATTTGGGTAGGCGGAAAGGATTCTGTCGGGGTTTTTGATGGTCAAAACTGGCAATTTTTTAAAGCTTCCGATGGCTTGCCCTCGTCCTTTTCCACAAAACAGTTGCAGGTTGATGGTCGGGGAATTCTATGGTTATTACTCGACAATGCTGTTTATTCCTATGATGGAAATGGTTTTACGAATATGCAAAAAACAGCCTTACAATTGGCAGTAGGGGATTCATTGATTTTTATTCTAAATCCACAAAATCAAATATTGGGTTCGTATTACGATGGAAATACTTGGAATGCGATGCCGGCTTTTCCCAATGACCCTGCCTACCAAATGAATTTTGGTTTTTCAAATACCATTTTTAAAGCCGATAAAAATGATGATTTATTTGTCGGTCGAAGTTCAATACCTAGACTTATTAAACTTAGCGGCGGCGTTTGGTCGTATGATCAATTAAATTTTAGACATACTTTTACCGTGGATAACGGTGTTGTTTATTTTTTAGACGGTAAACTTTTAAATAAATTTTTTAATGGTCAATTAGATACGCTTGCTCTGCTCGATGGTTCACCTCCTTCTGGAATCCAAGTTGCTTTCCATTCAGATATTCGTAACGGAAAGTTTTTTTACGCCGAGAATCATAGCATTTATAAAATTTTACCGACGGTTGCTGAACGAAATACACAACACAGTACGCTTTCTTCTGGTAATGTTGAAACGGGGTTGACTTCTTATGGTGTTATTGGTGCAGGCGCATTAAAGCAATACTATTTTAAATCAAACTATAAGAGCGAACCCAGATTTTTTACGCAGAATTTTTGGTTATCTGTAGAAAGAAATAGCGAAAATGGAACAGCTGCAGATGAATTTAGGCAAAGAGGAATTTGCTTCTTTTCTGGACCTATTGGACAAACCATGGATTCGGCCTACGTTACTAAATACGATCGGGTATGGAAGCTTACTAAAGATGAAATTGATCAACATATTCGTCGCAGTGGAAATCCATTTTACCGCGTTCCCGAATCAATTAGCTCCTGGCCGGGTAATGGTGATGTGCAAAATGGTGAGCCGCACCAGCTGGCGCCCTTCGTAGATGTGAACGGAAATGGAATATACGAGCCTCATTTGGGAGATTATCCGGAAATTCGCGGAGATGTTATGTTGTACGCCATCTTCAATGATCAGCGTATTGCCTTTAGGCGAAATCTAAGTGTTTCCGTTGGTGTAGATGTACATTGTATGATTTACGCCTTTGACGATCCCAATGTGCCAGAGACAAAAGACGCTATATTTTACCACTACAAGGTAGTCAATCGTTCAGATGAAGACTGGCGGGATGTTAGAGTAGCACAATTTACGGATTTAGAAATTGGGGATTACCCTGCGGGTCTGGGAGATATGTTTGGTTCCGATAGCACTAAAAACATGGTTTTCGCCTATACCCAAAACGAAATGGACTCGACCACTGGGACATATCCTAATCCACCTGCGGTAGTTGGAGGGCCACTTCACAACCAATTAGAAGGCGTTTTGTATTATTTAAACACAAGTTGGCCAATAAATAATGCTCCTTTAAATCAATTGGACCTTTATAACTATATGCGATTTCAAAATGGTAATAATACGCCTAACCTTAGGTTGGAAAACCCAAGTGGCCCCGGAGATACGAATAATGGCATGGGAATCAGGAACAATCCTCTTAATCCGCCTACTCAATGGGCGTTTAATCGAGCAGCAAATTGGTATTTTCCTCCGAATAATGTTGTAGATGTGCGTATAGTCCCAACTATTAAAACCGGCGATATTGCGCCAGGTGAATCAAGGTGTGTCGATTTTTATTATGTTTTTGGAGAAAATGAAAATGACCAAACGGGAAATATTCTCGCTTCTCTGGTAACCACAGAGGCCAAAGTCCCCATCATCAAATCATATTTTTACGATAAGAATTTTGGCTGCTTTGGCGGAAAATTAGATGTGGAAGCATTTGAAGCAATACCAAAACATTTTCGTATTTATCCAAATCCTTTAACTTCCGATAATAAAATAATGGTAGAGCACGACGGCAATGGCTTTCAAAGAGTAGCCATGTATTCGATGGCGGGAACCACAGTGAAGGTCACGCAAGTCCAGCGAGGTAATCTAACCGAGATTGAAGTCCCTAAAGGATTATCAAACGGAATGTATATCCTGCAATTGATGGATGAAAACGGTAAAATCAGTTCGCATAAGATTTTAGTCGGGGAGTAAGGCGCGTTGGAGTGCCACTTCGTGGCTTTTTATTTTAACACATAGGCACATAGAAAATGTAAAGCATGAGTCTGCTCTAAAAAGTCCCTTTCTGCCAAAACCTTCCTTGTCGATAGACTTTTGAATCCTCACTTGCTCCGGTTCAAAAATCCCCTCGATTTTGATTGAAATCATCCTTTTTAGAGTGGACTCAAGCATTAAAAACACTGTGCAAAATTCTGTGTCCTTTGCGCCTTTGCGGTTAAAAAAGAAAACGCTAAAGCGTTTTATAATAACCGTTATGTAAAACGCTATGTGCTTTATGTGTCTATGTGGTTAGGGAAACCATTAAATTTCAGGAATCACGAAGTGATAAACTCAGTATTGCCGGATGAGACGCCAGATACGTTCCGGGTCATTTTCGCGCCGTACTCTGCGTTCGAGCCTGCGTGTGGCCCATTCGCTTTTGCCGGCAATATGGAGCATTTTTAAATGAAATTGCTCCAATTGTCTAATGGCATTTTCAAGACCTTCAGTGGTCTCTACTTGGCAAAGTTGATTCGTTAAATGAGGCCAAACCAAATCCATGGTTTTCTGGTAAAATCTGCGCTTGATACGAACCTCGATACTGTAATCCCCGGTGTAGGGATTATACGCGTATTGAATGTATTGCTCCTCTAACTTTAAAGGTGTTTTTTCAATTACCACAATGGCACGTTCTACCATCCTCCAGCGATTTGTCAAAACCTCCAAATCTAATAGTAATTTGGATTGCTCAAGAGAAGTGGGCGCCGAAGCATAGGCTTCCAACATGGAGGGAAATGTATTTTCAATCCAACATAAAATGGGATTCGGTCGATCTTGCCAGCTTGCTTTTAATTCATCCACTGAGGATAAAAGTGCGGTCTCCCTTTCTTCAAGTTCGATTTCTCGTCGCAATTCCGGTTCAAGTTCCTTCAAAAGGTTTACGGTTAAACTTAGGTTTTCCGCAGCTTCATCCAACATTAGTCCGAGCAGTTTTAAGTATTCCGACTCCCAATCGGGTAGTTCAGGTGCTTCGTTGTTGATGACTTTCTGGGCATTTTTTCGCCATCCTTCAAATCGCACATCTTCGTGTAATAGTCGGTCGGTAAGTTTGAGGATGCCGTTGAAGAAAACGGTATCTGCTTCTATCTGATTGTGATATTTTTCCAATAAATCCCGACGATTTCGGTGGATGCGCATCATACTGCCTAACATTATTTCCCCACTTAATGTAAGCAGTGAATCGCTGTTGTGCGCCAATTGTTCCAATTGACTTTTGACTTCCGGTTCCATGTCAAAAACCAGAATACGGGTGAGTTTATCTTTGGCCCCCAGCGAATCCAAACCCAAATGATCAAGAATGGTAAAATAGGTGTTGTAAATTTTTTCATAAGGGGAAAGTCCTGTGTCTTCATTGGTCGGCAGGGATTTCCATCCAAATCCTCTAATGCTATATCGCAATAGACTATCGCTTTGAAGGGCTTGTTTCAGGTCTTCATGGGTGCGAAATTGCATGGGGTTTCCACAGCTATCTGAATATTCACAACGTTCGAGGATTATTCCTTTTTCAAAATCCCAGCTGCGGTTCAAACTGTCGGTAGCTTCCCAATGACCATGCATAAAACCCTCGGCGAATTGTCCGGTAAAGGTTTGATTTTGATGATTGAACTGCCATTTACCATGCGGAACTCCTTTGACCCATTGGCCTTCTATGTTGTGGATTTTTTCCGATGATTTATCATTAATTAAAACTTTTTCCACACTGTATTTTCCGTGCAAAAGGCCCTGACTAAATGATGCTTTCCAGGTTTTTTTAGTCGCTGGTAGCCTGTATTCTAGTCGTTTGTTTTTTATCCCCGTAACTTGTAATTCGAACACTTCATCTGTCCAAGTCCAATCCCGAATGGGCAAGTTATTGCTTGTTCTGCCCTGAAGTGCAAGTCGGCGTACAAAAGTTTGTTGCCCGATATTCCATTGAAATACGGTGTCGAATTTTATTGTACCCGACAGAGGATATTGTTGGGCCCAATGCGTCCAAACACTTTTGGCCAGACTGTCGTCAACCGAAGGAACAGCATGTGTGTGGAGGCATGAAAGTATGAAGCAAACAAATATGATTCTTCGGTACTGCATGTTGGATTTTAATTAAATAGGTCGAAAAATGCATCGAGATTATATGAAACGCCTATCTGTAAATTGTGATTTACATCGGTTAGGTCGCCCGGCACACTGATGACTTGGTTGAGGTAGCCAATTTGGAAGTTTAGTTTTGGGGAATATTGAACACCGATGGCAAAGTACAAGCGATTTCGATCAAATATTTGTCCCGAAACATTCAAGCCTAAATTCATAAATATTTCGTTATAGGTGTTGATGAAGAAATATCGAAGACGGGGACTGATGGAATACAGCGGAAATAATGCTTGTAGTCTATAGCGAACTCGGTCTCCGTATTGTGCTTGTCCGGTAGAAATATTTTCTATAAAACGCTGTTCAAGTCGGTAGCGATGTTCGATAAAGACGTTGTCGGTTTTGTGTCTGAGAATGAGTTGTTCCCAAACCCGGTGTTCGAGCAGGGTTGTACCTTCCACATTTTGCGCACTGGGTTGGGTGTAGATAAAACCGTAGCCGGCACTCACCATGCTAAATTTATTTAAATAATAGTTTGCACCAAGTCTGGCCAGGGTTTGCTCTACCGTATTTTGCAAAAAATAATTGCGCAATTGAAGCTCGGTATGCAGCCCCCATCGGTCGTTAATTTTATTATCCCCAAAGTACATAAACCACTGTCCATAAGATTCCGGACGGATTTGGTTTTGTGCCATGACCGAGATGGACAGGAAAAAAAATAAAATGGAAATGGTTGTCTTCATGGTTGCTAATTGGTCAATAACAATGGCAAAAATAATACCCCAATGGGGGCTTTGACCAAAGCGGGATTACAACTTTAAAAAAAGTTAGGCACTGTTTACTTTTTTTGGACTTTCACTCATCAATTTTACGCCGATTGCGCATTGCAGGCATCTCTTTTCGGAGCAGTAATTCTTGTGAACATGTACCTGCGCTTGTGAAACGCCGAGGTTCATTCGCGATACACCAGCAGCGGCAAATCCATCGGTGATGTAATTTCGTTCGGCAGGAATTTCTTCAAGCCATTTCAAAACCCGATCGGAAATAGATAGTCTGTCTTGAAGTCTTGCGTAGGTGAAAATTACGGGTATTACGGCATTTACGATTAGTCGCTTGACGGTGCTTTTGCCCAATTTTTTAGCACTTACTTTTCCGGGTTTACCAAGGACGTAATGATTTTGCCAATATTTGCTCGGTATTATTTGAAGTAAATTCTCGGCATCCTTTATGGTGGTGGCGTGCAGAAATGCATCGAAAGGGGAGTGGTGGCGTGCGACCAAAGCGGCCAATTGAGCCAAACGAACGGTGGGAAAAGATGGTGGACGAAGTCTAAGGAATTTCCAAAGTTCAGGTTGCATGGATTCAAGTTGGTGTTTTCTTTTTAGGTGGAGGTATGTTTGCCTGCGCTCCATCGTAAAGTCGTCGGGCTGGTCTGGTTTGTTTTTGTTGTAGAATAGCAATCCCGATTGTCCGAGCAGCAGGGCTTCCAATTTTGCGGGTTCATCTGCGTATCGACGCAAAATCCGGAGCGGCATTTGCCCCGATAGCCACCACATGGGGTCGGCATTTATTTTAAGTCCGAGTGCCCGTGCGAGGAACCTGTACATGACCTCGTTCCAGTCGCCCTGACAATGGTGTAAAGTTTCCATCACGCGTTGGCTTTTTTCCTCGAGGCGATCGACGAGGTTGCGCTCCCACCAATTTGCAATCACTTCGGGTTCAACTTGCGAAATGGAATATTGACAAGGAAATTCATTGCCGGCACCTAGGAGTTGCTGAAACTTCCAAAATCGGTGTTCGTCGAATTTTCCTTTGAGTGAAAGGGTGGGGAAGGATCCATTAACATTTTGCAAATGGTTGATGTCTTTTTCATAGACCACGTGCAGGATGATGTTGTCGTAGGCCGGGTCGCTGCCGTGACCGTGTTTGTCCCAATCTGAATGGGTTACATGGATTTCCACATTCCCAACCCATAGTTGGTCGCCAATTCTAACCTTGGCATGTGAGAAGTCAGGACCGGCGTCCTTATTGTGAATTCCGGGGTGTAAGACCTCAATTTTTTGTCCCTCGTCAGTTTTAAGCGAAAAGGCATCATACAGGCGGAACTTCCAGATGTAGTGTAAAAAATCTTCTGTCATGACGGTAAATTTTTACACAAAAGTAAAAAGTAGAATTTTCTTACACAAATAAATTTGAAAGAAAAGTACTTCAATTGGAAATTGACGAGAGATTTTTTTTAATAATGGGTTTGGTTTATTTAATTTATGAGTCTGCTCCAAAAAGTCCCTTTCTGCCAAAATCTTCCTTGGCGGAAAATTTTTGAACCCTCACTAACAACTAGTTAGCTGCGGTTCAAAAACCCCCTAGATTTTGATTGAAATCATCCTTTTTGGAGTGGACTCATTTATTAATAATAACCTTTCTCGAAATGATGCCATTTCGGGTGTTGATTCGCAGTAAATAGCTGCCGGAAGAAAGTCTGCTTTGGTCAAATGATTTCTCGTATTTACCAAAATAATTTTCGAGTGATTGATGCCAAATAATTCGACCTCGCATATCGTGCAATTCAATTGAAACATCACTTGCTGCTTTGAGATCAAACATTAGTGAAAACTCGCCGTTATTGGGGTTGGGGTAAATCCGCAAACTTTTTTCTAGCGGGTGTGTAATGACCGAGATGTTATTGGTATATATCTTTTTGCAAATGGTTTCATCGAAACATTTGTTCCGTGCGGTCATGCATACTTCAAAACTGTCAACAGTGGGAAACTGAAACGAAACGGTATCTCCAAATGCAGTGCCCAGACCTGAGAAATCCCAAAATACTGAGTCACTGGCTCCACTGGTGTTATAGAAATCCACATGGAGGTTGTTGACAACATAATTAAAATCAGCATTTGGGGCAATGCCAAGCGGTAGGGTTCGTGTTCTGATGGCAGTCCTTGGGCATGATCCATATTTCACCTCAATGTTGTAATAAAAATAATATGACTCTGGGCGGGTCATAGCGAAGGTAGTGCTCGTAATTTCAAAGACATTGGGGTTGCCGTACGGAAAAGTAGCTCCGTGGGTATTTCTCAAAAGCCCAACTGAAGATTGTGCTGAATTTGCTCCGAGCTCGTATTCCCCGGGAGGAAGAACGATATTTAACGGAATAGTAACCGGAGCACCAGGAGATGCGGGAGAAACAGGAACTGGGAAATTGTAGATCACATTGCTACCCGGAATTTCACGAACTTCTACATGCAATATTCCGGTTCCGCTGGGGTGAACAGTTGCTGATAGAAGTGTGACCTGCTCATACGCTTCAACGATGAGTGATTGGGCGCTTAGACCGGTAAAGTTTCCGGCAGAATTGTGAAAAGAGGCGTTCAGAGGTCCGGCGAAAAGTGTTCCGAAACCACCCAGAGAATCATGTTCGAGTCGAATGGTAAAAGCAGAATCAATTTGGGGGACAACAATAGAATCTCCGATGCCGATCAGGTTGCTGTCGGCGTCATACCAATGCAAATATGGCGATGACTGATTGGGATTGGTGTAAAACATAACCGTATTGGTTCCGCATATTGTATCAACCGAACTGAAAATCTCCAATGGTATGGTGGGTTGAATGTCGAGAACCTTTTGCAAGGTGTCATTTGTAGAATTGCTGTCAGCAGGCCAGTCAATGTAGGCTGTAAATGTCACATTTCCTCCACTCGACAAATTAAATGTTCCTACATTGATTACAACGCTGGTTGCGGACGCCACAACACCGGAATAATTGGTCGTTATAGTGCCTGTAATATCGCCGGATAAATCGACCACCACATTAAAACCGGTAGCATCAAGCAAGCCGTGATTGAAAACGCGAACGGAAATCATACTGCTGTCGCCCCCACAATCCAGTTGTTTCGGATCAATGAATCTCCTCATTTCCAAATCATTTTCTGAGGGGACACAAATTTCAAATGGCATCGACCACGAACCGGTTGTATTGCTGTCGCAAACCTCCTTGATAAATACACAAACACATTGACCACGTGGCAATCCACTTAGTTCATAACCTTGTTTTACAGTAACGTTAGAGTCTGTAATGCCCGTTCCCATTCCTGGTGAAAACCCGCACATACTCCACTCAACCTGCCATTCGGAGGCGAGACTTTCCCATGACAACTCAGCTGAGCCGGGATAAACAGTATCTATTTCAAAGTTGAAAATTTGCGTACAAGGAAGCGGGGGAAACTGATATACACCAGGATCAGGTGGGGTTGTTCTTGGTGTGCCTTCAAAATCTTTGGGGACAGTGGCAAGTAGGTTAAACCCTAATTGGGAAATTGCCGCCGCAGTAGGTCGAAGTTTGTCATCGCCGGTGCCACCGATAAAAAATGGATTAATCTCAATACTGTTTTGGTCAAATGCTCCATTATTTAGCTGCTGCCATGAAGCAAAATCCGGTATAGCGTTATTAGTGAAATAACTAAAATGCATGTTTGGACTTGCCATGTTTGGGGCAAAATACACATTGCGATCAATAAACATATTGGTAGCCGAATTGAAATACGACAAATAACTATTGGCCGTGGTTGTATGATTTACATAAAATATATTATTCCTTAATTCACACTGATTACATGTTCCGTTATTGTAAATTCCATACGCGTTGTTATTGCTGTTTAGATTAGAATCACCCAATTCAATCGTATTGTGATAAAAACGTACATTGCTGTTGTGAATGGAATATATACCGTAAAGAAAACCCTCTCCTTTCACGTCGTGGACTTGATTATTACACACAAATAAGGGATTATTTCCGTTTGAGTTGTTTCTTATATCTATGGCAACTACAAATGGAGATAGCCCTTGCATATTGTTACTGGTATTGTGAATTCGATTGTTCTCAATTCGCGAATTTGGTGTTCCCTGATTAGCCGTAATTGCCGTAAATCCAATATTTGTAGATTGTGTAGGCCGACTTATGTCATTGCCAAATACTAAAAGATTCTGCTGTCTCATGGTATAGATCCCGCGATTTGCCTGGTCAACAAGAGTGTTGTTGATGATTTTATTACCATCTCCAAAAGAAGAAATCGGATTTGCCGCATTTAAATTTATTCCAAAATAGCCTCCTTCGATGTAATTATTTTCTATTAAAGTGTGATGTAAGGTGTTGGAGGCTAAATTAGTAGATGAATTTGAACCACTTGCCACCATTCCAACATAGTTTGTGGACGTAGTTGTGATTGGCATCGTAATAGAGCAATTGCGAATGCTCAGATGGGAAGAGATATTGGTGAAAAATACACCCCAACCTCCCTGTGTTCCGCCGAGGTGAATATTTAAACTGTCGATATAGATATAAGAAGCGCTATCAAAGCCGATTATTCTTTGGAAATTAAAATTATTAGGGTCATATTGAATGGTATTTCCATTTCCATTAATGAGGATTGTATCAGTAGAGGATACACCTTGAATAAAATTGAATTGTACATTTTCCGTGTATGGTCCAGACTGTGGTTCAACATCGAGAATTACCGGGCCGCAAATCCCGAGATTGTGTAATGCATTAGCAAAAGCATTAAAGGAAGTGAAATTGGTTAGAGTTTGCGATGCGTTTTTATTAAGTGTATAATGCCCGTTTAGTTTGTTTCGATGATCTAAAATTTCAGCAAAATTATTCATCGAATCTATATCTATTCCTGGAAATATACTGTCAATTTGGGCATGAATATGGTATGAAGGCAAACTGTCCTGTACGAAACTCCCCAGTGGAATTTCTATTTTATTGCCCTGATAAAATGAATCCGTGATGGTAATCGGAGACTGAAGCACCCCATTTATCATCCAATTAATCAAAATGGTTTGAACGGGGTCTATTGTTAAATTTTCGACTTCGATGGCCACTTCAACGGAATCCCCACAAACAATTTCTGGTTTGGTAAAACCGACTATGGTCATATCTGGACCGGAAATGGGATCAAATTGATAAACGCCAGCATCGGGATTTGTCGGTCTGGAAACTCCATCGTAGTCCACGGGTACAAAGTTACTTAAATTTTCACCAATTCCTTTTATAGAACCCGACTGCGGACGCAGAAAATCATCTGTGGAACCACCTTTAAACAAGGGGTTTGAAAAAACGCTATTTTGGTCATAGGAGGGAGAACTAGCTTGCTGCCAATTTAAAAGTGATGAATAATTCGTTCCCCCAGTACGGGCAATGTGGACATTGGGCAAATTTATATTTGGGGTAAAAAACACATTTCGATCTGAATTAATTTGGAGAGTTTGAGAATCGTGATGTAAAAAATATTGATCATCACTTCCTCCCCTATCGAGGTACATGATGTTGTTCTTAAAATCAATGTTTGCACCGCTAGAGTTCTGCAAATTGATCATTCTGGTATATCCAGCACCTGTAAATCCCGGATCATCCATGACTAAGGTGTTGTGAAATACCTTCACATGATTACTAGCGGAAACCATAATCAATACCCTATTTCCGGCTTTCCCCATCGAATACACTAAATTATTGGCAATTAATAAAGGTGCATTTGCCGTCATTCCTGTTGACACATTATTAACTTCAATTCCTTTGGAAAAGGTGTTAGTGCTTAAAGGTATATTGTCGTTGGTGTTGTGAATTCTGTTGTTTTTTAAAACTCCGCCTAAAAACGTTCCTGAAACACTAATGCCAGTAAAGTTGTGGTTGGAAGATAAATTTATGGTTGGACGACTGATGTCGTTGCCAAAAATCTCGATATTTTCTTGTCCGCCACAGATAATAGCATGGTTTCGTTGGTCAACTAAAATGTTGTTGATGATTTTATTTCCGGGCAATGGCAAATTCCCGTCAAGACCATACATTGAAATACCGAAAGCCCCGCCTTCAATGTAATTATTTTCGATGGTAACAAAGCTCGCATTTGCTCCATAATTTGAAATTACGGGCAGGTCTGTACTGTTTATTGCGATACATCCTTTGGTGTTGTAGGCCGTTAACTCGTTGGTTATTGGTGCCTTTATGCTGCAATTTCGCAGGGTAATATGTTCTGAGCCTGAATTTATCTTTAAGGCCACACCGAAGGAGCTGTCATTCGCTAAAATATGCAAACTATCAATTTCCAAATGACTTGTCCCACGCATGAAAATGGTGGTATAGTCAAAATTGGAAGTGCCCCAATATTGCAGTGTATTTCCGTTTCCGTTGATTTTTATAGAATTTACCGTAGAAGCTCCGGGAATCTCGCTCAAAGAAATTGCTTCGGTGTAAGGGCCGCTGCTTGCTACAACATCAACCACAACAGGGCCTGAAACGCCTCCACAATTAAGTGCATCTGAAAGGTCTGTAAAAGAGGAGAAATTCGTTCCCCACGTGGGTTGCGCCGAATTTATCGTGTAATTTCCGGAAAGGGGATGGCCGTAAACTATTACGAAAACCGGATCTGAAAAAGTGGAGTCCGTTCCGCAGGATACTTTCAAACGGTAGAATGCGGTGTCCGTTGCGGTGTGAAATATCGAAGCTGTGGTATCTCCGGGTAAATCACTCCAAGCGACGTTGTCTATCGATTTCTGCCATTGATATTTTATGCCTTGTTTTATTTCAACACTATCTGTGGTTAAGTAAAATGAATCGCCTAAACAAACGGTTGGACTACTTGATTGCGCTGACCCAACCACAGGTGTTCCGTTGCAAGGTGAAAAGGGAATGAAATTAACCGAACCCAAAAAGAACCCAGTGTGGAGGTCGAGGTTTGGGGAATATCCGTACTTACCAACAGGTTGTCCGTTAATTTGGAAATCACCAACCAGAAGTGAAATTCCCGATGAAGTAAATATTGAGGGAGATGGCCCGGTGGTTGTGCTACTGGCCAACAAACCATCGGTTGATTGAATGACAAATCGCTGTATTGAATTGGGAAGTATGAGGTAATTAATGTTTGAAAAAGCGGTATATTCTCCAAACGAAGGAATGCTTAATGGCCCCGAAACGCCAATGTTAGTCCAACCGGGTGATGAAACAATAGCAGGCCCGGAAATATTAGAATCCGAGTACCACAAAAATAGATTTGTTCCGTTATGGCTTGTTGCAAAATAGTTGGAAATCTCATCAATTACGATCGTGTCGTTGGTATTGTTTTCAATGACAAAGGAAATCATCACGTCCCAGTTGGCCGATAGATTCACGTTATATCCACTGCCCGTTGAAGTAGAAAGCGTTACTTGGCCAAATACCCCACTCATCGAGAGCATTAGAAAAAAGGAAATAACAGTGTATTTGAAATTCATAGGAAAAATTATAAAAAATTTCGATACAAAAATAAAACAACATTTATTAAAATCTGTGAATTTGAAAAAAAATTTACATCACAAATTTAGGCTTAAATAACTATTTGTCAAATATTTATGAGTGTATCCATGTTTTTTTTATATGAAATTTGGTTTAACATTCGAGGGAATTTTATTTTTTAAGAGTTGTGAATCAATTCATTTTTGTTAAAGTCATTCCAATTGCTAATCCTTTTTGCTAATCAACCACAACTAAAAAATATTTCTACACATCAGCACATGCACCGTATTAATAATTCTTTTACATTTGTCTGAAATATTGTTTTCCAAGAATTATTCAGGAATGAGCCCTATTTTTTGAAGACTTTATTTTTTCAGTTACATTACCAAACGTTGAATTTAAAATCGAAAACAAACCCAAAACCCACAAAAAATGAGCATTTTAGACATTTTTCTCGTTATCCTTCCCATCGCCATGGCGTACTACGGTTTCCGCGCAGGCTTCATAAAAACCTTCTTCTCCCTCACCATTTTCATCATTATTTTGGTGATTTTAATTCTGATCAATAAAGATTTTTTGCTCGGGTATTACAACCGGCAAAACATGGAAATGTTTGATAAATACTGGGTCTGGATTATTATACTGATCCTGCTGGGAATAGCCGTTATCTCCTTTATTATGAGGAAATTCAAAAAATTATTCAAAAGGATTAACCTCGGACCTCTGGATCAGGTTTTAGGCGCTGTTGGGGGGTTGTTTCAAGGAATCTTACTCACCATGATGCTGGTATTTCTGCTGCAAAGCTCCAATATTTCAACGCCTGGCTGGTTCGGCAAAATGCGCGACAACAGTGCTTTGCTTCCAAAGTACAAACAAGCCAACCAAACCGTCATCAACTGGTTTGTTAAGGTTAAGAATTGAGCACACGCAAAAATGGAGAGTAATAAACGTACGACCTACTTGCAACCGCATTATATTGGAATTGATGCTGTCTCTTATAGGGCTTCATAGATGATTTTGATCAAAGACGATAACTACATAATTGAGTCCACTCCAAAAAGGATAATTTCAATCAAAATCGAGGGGATTTTTGAACCGGAGCAAGTGAGGATTCAAAAGTCTATCGACAAGGAAGGTTTTATAAGAAAGGGACTTTTTAGAGCAGACTCAATCATAGAAGAAAAAAGCATTATTATTGTCCATTAACCCAATAATGCGAGTTGATTCATTTACATTATTGTTCAAAAATCTATGTAAATGGCGCATCAAGCAAAGTCAATTTGACCACCATATCCAAAATTACTGTTTTCAAAAATGCAAACCTTAACTCCAAATCTTAATCATTGATTTAGAAAGAGAAAAAGGCTTTATCGTAAATTTTAGCATGGATTAATAAAATAGATTTAACCTTTTATGTAAGTTTTTACATGTTGCTCCGTCTGTTCCTGTGTAACCAAAACAAAATATACTATGAAAAGAGCAACATGTACCCTGATTTTACTGTTAAGTCTTAACACATTTACCCAAGCCCAAATGGAAACACCGGAAGTGCCAAAAATCCAAAATGGTTTTGATTTAGCTATCGGCATGGGCGATGGTATTTACTCCGGAGCATTAATGTGGCAACGAACCCACGGAATTTCTGGCTCAAACAAATGGCGGCTGGGATACGGCGTGCGATTTAGCGGATTTACAGGCAGTAACCTAACCTACATTACCGCACCGGCAAACCTCACCTCCGACGACGCAACCATCGATACCTTAGGCGTAAACGACCCGTTATCTATGGGCTTTAATGCCGTCATCGTTATCGAATACCAATTTAGCTCCAAGCTAAAGGCCGGGTTTAACATCGATGCATTGGGCCTCGGATTTGGAAGACAGAGCGCCTCAACCTTTATCTCCTCCGACAACGACGGAAGTTTTACGGTGGCCAACGATGCTAGCCCCACCTCGTTTAATTTGCTATTGGTAGGGGACAACGATATTGGGCAACTCAAATCAGAGTTTTACGTAGGCTATGCCGTTTCTGATCGATTTTGGATTCGCGGCGGATTGGACATGACCTTTTCCGAATACACCACGGAAAACACCCTAGCCCACAACAATGACCGATTCAGGTTTAAGGCCATGATGTTTTTTCTGGGATTGACCTATGCGCCATTTTAATACACACCTAACCACTAACTTAACAACTTAAATCCCATGCGACTATTTTTCTTTTCCCTGATTTTCACATTATTTTCAAGCGCCATATCCGCTCAAACCGGAAACACCTACATCAATTTTGGGATTAGAAATGCCGGCATCACAGTGGACGGTGTTTTTGAAACATTTACGGCCAATGCGGACATCAACCCCGATGATTTGAGTAATGCAACGTTTAACGGTACCATCAGGGTGAAATCCATAAATACCGGGATCAGCAAACGCGATAAAGATTTGCTCAAATCGGGATATTTTGACGAGGAAAATTTTCCGAAAATAATTTTTATTGCCACATCGGTAAAAAAATTGGGAGACGGGA
>JAFIEY010000122.1 GCA_020832345.1 Cryomorphaceae bacterium
CAGGAGAACTTCGGGGGCTTTTTTAGTGGGGCGCTTCGTCTACTCGGATGAATGTTATAGCCAGTGGTTCTTGTCGTCCGTTCGTTGAAAGCATTGTCTATGTTGAGTTGTCGTGTCATACTCGTAATGCAACTTGAATTGAACCTTGCTCAATTTGTTGACTTGGGTTTTCTATGATTTCAGGAAAAACATTTGTCTGACCAGCGTTGTAAACTCTTATCAGAATGTAATTATCCTTTTGCTCAAACATTAAATTCCATTCGTTAGATGAAAGATAGATAAGGTCTTTCTTGGAAGATGGTGTTCCTTTTACTTCAATGAATTTTGTTTTTCCGTTCTCTATAAGTTTGAAGTCATAAGGTTTTCCGCTTTCATCAATTTCGTTCTCCCAAACTATTTCTGAATAGTTGTCCCATTTATGTAGATTCTTAAAAACAAATTCCTCACTCCATCTACCAATTGCAAAGCGAACTTCATCGTCTGCGATTTCTTGATATTGCGGTTGCTCTGTTGAATTGTCTGCTACAAATTTTTTGCGTCTTGGTTTGATGTTGGTTGCATCAATGTCTTGTGCTTTAACTTCGGGTTCAAAACTTTCGGGCTGTTGGACTTCAACATACTCTTGATAATTTTCTTCTGGTTCTGCAACTTCATTTTCTGCTGTGGCTGTAGTTTGAGTATTTGCAGTTGCTTCTATTTTAACTTTCTGTTTAGCTGTTTGGTATTCGGGCTTTGTTTTGATGTCGGCAATGTCGTAACCTAACCCTGACAGCCATTCAATAATTTCTGTTTCGTCAAGTTGTAATAAAAGTCGTAACTCATCATTTAAACCAATTACTTCTAACAACGAAGAAAGCTCAGGAATCAAAGTAAACATCGTAATCGGGCTTCTCCATCTTCCTTTGAAATAAAAACCATTCATCTCTCTGAAAACATTTAGCGAGGCTCCCTCAATAGTTTCTTTTTGATACTTGAATGAAAGTTTTATTTCTGCTGCGTTAAAGAATTCCGTTTTTGTTACAACTGAAAACAGTCGGTCAAATTCTTTTATGAAGTCGGCATATTGTTTCTTTTCAATGATAGCAACGAAATATGGAAGAATGTTTTGAAGTTTAGTCTTTAACTCTAAATCCATTTTCTCCTTCTCAAAAGTAGGAATGAATTTGTCAATTATTTGAACTTGAAAAAGTGAAATGAGTTCTTCAAATGATTTTGAATTTATGTCGCAATTTTCGGGAAACTGAATAATTTTTAGTTTCTCCGATGCGGTTGTAAATCCGTCAATTTTAATCCACTTGAGTTCGTTTGCATTTTCAAATTTTCCATTGGCTGAAAGCAGCTTGTTTTCTGTTGCCCAATTCTTAATTGCTTCCTTTTTTTCTTCTGAATAATTTGGAAGTAAAGAAGAAAGTTTGTTGTAAATCAAACCGATTTTCTTGCGGTTGTATTTCCTTAATATTTCATCTTCTTCTGTTTGTTCTGCAATCTTTTCAAGAACGGTCAAATAATCATTCAACTCTAACTTGTCTTTGAAAGGCAAAAGCGTTCTCCAATCATCTGTAATTGGCTCTGAATAGTCAAATACTGGGAGATGTTTGGCTGCAATGTCAAAAACTTCTTTGTCGCTAATAAATACTTCAGATGCTTTTCTGCAATCCTTTAATGTCGTTGGGAAAATGTCAGAATGTTCAACACACCAACTAAACAAATTTTCGTCCAAGTCTGTTTTGTTTTGCCAAGCTGCAAATCCTTTATCATTATTTGTTCTTTTGAATTTTGTTTTTAATACCTTTTCCCAAAAATGTTTTGAAAAATCATATTGAGTTGAAAACTCTATCAAGGAATAAACAGTAAGTGAATATGTCGAAATAGTATTGTGATATATTCCACCTGAATTAGCATTATATTTTTGAGTTGAATACTTTTCAAAAAACGGCAAAAAACTCCTATACAGTTCTTTTGCATTTGTATTTGACAATCGAATTTCTTTTAGTTCAACATTTTCTACTACTCCGATATAAAGAAAAAAGGTTTTCCATTCACTTGCCAAATCTTTGTCTTGCTTGTAGTTGTCAGATATGAATTTACAAACATTATTTACTTTTTGCAATCTGAGTGAAGGCTCATAAATGTCAGACAAGAAGCACTGGTTCGCAGGGATTAGCTCATTTGTAGTTGTAAATAATTTTAAAACTTGTAGTTGGTCATAATGTAAATCGGTAAGCAGTGATTTTTTGTGTTGGTTAAAAAGATACCTTGTTACTTGCAAGTAATTTTCTTGATTTATACAATTTTCAATATCTCCTATAATTTCATTCTCTAAGTAAGATAAATCAGAAGGCTCTTTTACACCTAATTGCTCAAGCCAGTTTTTTACTTTACTGTTGTTGTCAATTTTTGTATAAACCTCATTGTGAATTAAAGTAACTCCATCGCCAAATTCTGTTTCAAAAGTTAGTGTAGGGAAACAAACGGATTGTGGGCTTTTTAATTTTTCTCCTTCTGCAAAAATGAATGGTATTTCTTTTAACTTTTCATTCCATTCTTTGCTCTCTTCTTTATTTGCTTTTGTATAAAAGTATTCTATTAAAGAGAAGTTTTCAGAAGGTTGGTGCTTTTGTTTGAAAATAGGGGAAAGAAAAAATGATTCAAGATTTTCTGCATCAAAAAATTTAGCACCAAATAAACGGAGTTTATCTGTGCGTTGTAATTTTGAGTTTATAAACGAATCATTCTTGAATTTTGTATTTTCTTTTTGATTGATGTATTCAATTAATGTATCTGTTGAAATAAAATCTAAATCTGACAGTCCTGTTTTATCAATGATAAGTTCTGTTGGTTTTTTTAATGTCATTGATTTTGAAGGAACGAATGCTTTTTCCTTACTTAGAGCAATTAAAGAATCAAAAAATATATTTCGTAATTCTTTCTGTAAACCTTTTGTTTTTTCAGGTAACAAATGAAGAATATGCAAACTAAATTTACTTGAAGCAAGTATTTCTAACCAGTCAAGTATTTTTGCAGCTACTAGTTTGAAAAGCCATTGATTCCAAATTCTATCTTCGTGAAGTCCTTCTCTCGCTGCGTTGGTTATGAAACTTCCGTTTACAAGAAATGGAAACTCAAAGTCAGAAACCTTTGTAGGTAGATAGGTGAAAATTAGACTTTCTTCTTTTTTGAGAGCTTTGATTTTTCCTTCTTCAATCTTTGCAGCAAATGAAATTTCTGTAAACTCAGCTTCTTTTAGTTTTTCAGGTGTCTTGTCATCTTGATTTAATGCCTCTTTTGTATCACTTGAAATTGGAATTTTTTCAAATGACTTTGTAAGCCAAGAACTAATTTCTTTCCCGTCTTTTGAAAGGGTTACTTCATTGAATGAATCATTTTGACTGATAATTCTCTTTTCAATTGAAGTAATATTCTTTCCGTTTTGAGAAACAGAAATTTTTGAAATTCTTCTTAGGAATAAAAGTATTTGCCCGTTATTGAGCAATTCATTTAAGTCAGAAAGCAGCGAAGCTGCTTTTTTTACTTCAATTATGGTCGAAACATTGTATTTATTCTTAGCAATGCTTTCTTGAACTTCTTTCTCCAAATCTTTTGGCTCTGTCCACAGGGGAATAATTTGCCAAGGAAGTTTTGATTTGTGAATTGACTTGTCAAAACGAAATTGATAACCATCTGAAAAAATTGTTACTCGTTCCGATTTGCCAAATACCGATTTGAACCCGATTCCTTTGTAACCTGTCTTTGTCGGGTCTGCTCTTTTTGTGCTTGCTCCTGCACCTGTAAGAGAAATAATATCACTCTCATCAAATGCTTTTCCATTGTGAGAAACAATTAAGCAGTTTGGTAGAAAGTCAAAATGAACTTCGTTATTTGTTGTATTTGCTGAATCGTCTGCATTTTGAATTAACTCAAATACAAATCGCTGGCTCTCCGAATAAATGTCGGTTGAAACAGTGTCAAGTAAATTAGCTACCATTTCAGCCTGCCTTGTCGAGCTGAAAGTTGAATTCTCTTTACATAAGTTGTGTATAAAAATTTCTTTGGTCATAATTTACTTTTTGTCGTTTGTCAGCGGTCAAATGGGTTGTTTTTCAGGTCGGTTATTTGTCGCTGGAACGGTCGTCCTACCATTGGCTATAACGGTTTGCCGCTTTGCGAAGGCGGGGATTTTCAGCACTAAACTTCATTAGATGCACAAAGCTTGAATTTAGCACTTCACTGTCATAGAAGCACGAAACCCCCGCTTTTGCAAAACGGCTGTTCAAGCGAAACCCGCCTCGCGGCGGTCAGCTTTTGACACCGCAAAATACAACAAAATTCGTATTTTTAGCATCTAAT
>JAFIEY010000131.1 GCA_020832345.1 Cryomorphaceae bacterium
AATCGCCTTGGATTTTGAAAGGAATACAAACGAATTATTAGATCAATTAACTAAAAACAGAAAACTATGCCCACCTCTTGTTCAATATAAAGGACTGAGAAAGTGCGTCATTCACAAAAACGTTTCTTTAATTTACCGAATTACTCGAAATAATATTGAGATTGTCACATTCATTTTTAATAGAGACGAGCACCCCTTTTATTAATGTTGTAGCGTGTTGAAGCAATGCCCCCCCCGCCACAACCACCCCGCACCAATTCAGCATTTATTTGGGCGGGACCGGGCTTTCCGCGGTACTGTGCCCCGAATCCTTTCGGGGGTCCCGGCCTTCCGAAAGCCACATCGGCGGGGCGTACGGGGTCTGCTCCTACCGTCGCAGCCGCCCACCCCGCTGTAGGCTTCGGAAAGGCCGTGAGCTACCGCTGCAATCCCTGGCGGGGGACGAATAATGGTGTGTATTGTCTGTTTGGTTATTCCAACAATCCGTATGTACCAGCACGAGTAGCAACACGCAATTTTAACCAAAAAAATCATCATTATTACCCATTATTTTTATACATTTGTAACATCCTAATGTGTGATTTGTATAAATTATGATAGCAAGAGACATAACAGATACATTACGTGAGTACGCTCTTTCCTTTCGTTCCGTATTGATTGTGGGGCCACGACAATCGGGTAAAACCACCCTCGCTAAACACGTATTTCCCTCGAAACCATATGTGTCGTTAGAAAATTTAGATGAGCAGGAATTGGCACTGAACGATCCGAAGACCTTTTTAGCTCGGTTTTCCAATGGGGCTATACTGGATGAGGTTCAGCGCGCACCCAATGTCGGTGATTTTCGCAAGAATCTTAAAAAAATTCGTGTCGTACGCAAAACTCAATCACAGACGGATTGTCTATAACGGCGAACAATAATTTACAGGCTCTGATGAATTAGAAGTGGTGAATTGGCAGTCGCTTTTGTTGGGTTAAGTAAAATAACAAGTGCGTTAAGTATTTGTATTATTAGTCCGTTCTAAAACCATCCGTTTGCAGAGGGAATTTGTGTTTTGTTTATTCCTTGATAACTTTTGCAGTCGCTTCAACCCTTCCATCACTGCGTATTTCCAACAAATACATCCCATTGGGTAAAGCCTGAAGTTCCAAACCAGCCATTTGCTCCGTGCCGTTGTTTAGCAGGGGTTGTTCTCTTAGGATTTTACCTTGTAGATCGCGAATAACTACCGTATGTGGTTTTACATTCTCAACCGTAACAGACACATTTATAAAGTCTTTAGTGGGGTTAGGGTAGGTTTTCAGGTTACTTATATCTTTAGAAAATGTTTCTACACTAACCAAACGATAATAACAAGAATCATAATTATCATTCGCGTAAATTTGAACACCATCGTTCCATGCACATAAAAGATTTGGGGTTAAATTAATAGATATATTGTTGGATATAGGCACGAAACCTGTTTCACCACCAATACCTTCAATCCATGGGCCGGCTATTAAAAATGAAGAAGCCGTCTGTGTATTTAGCCACAATCTTTTTCTATGAATGTTATTCAAATCAACAATGGTATCAACTAAGCTCACAGTGGTTTGAAATGGGCTGAAATTCAAGTCGCCATTTCCGGGTAATGTGGTGTAGATGGTTACGGAATCCCCCAGTTCAAGAGAAAAGTCATACAAAATATATTCAATGGAATCCAAAAGAAAATACACTTGACGAGCAGCGGTATCTTCACGTAAAAGGAGTAAGGAATCCATGGAAGCCCAAACATTAATCACTTTTTTATAAAGATGACCGTCGATTATTGAATCACCAATAACGCTCATGGAATCTGTGTATGTATTGTTCCCATAGTCAATTCTATAATTCCATTCCTTTCCATCTTCGATCAGCGGAAGGTATTGTGACTGTGCATTTAGTATTAGCGCAAAAAAGTAAAGAGCAATAAGGTTAAAATGTTTTTTCATGGTGTGTTTATTGTTTATTAATTTTAGCTTTTGCCCCCTATTTTTCTAAAAATTAAATCGTTAAGTTAAGCGCATCTTCAGCACTTTGCTCGTCAAGTTATCAGACGATTAAAAATCACAGTGGCCACGAAATGACATTTAACCCGGCAAAGCAAAAAAAAAACGCGACATGACCAAATATATTTAACCATTTTTTTAAAAAATCACTATACATGCCATTGATTCTTGAGTTATATGGGGGTTTATATCATCTACTAGCTACCTTCTATCACAAAAATATCGCATAAATCCGGCATTCATTTGGTAGGACTGGGCTTTAAGCTTCACTGGACTAACCACTGCAATCCCCGGTAGGGTATGCGAATGGAATATGGAATGTATTGGCCGTTTGGTTCTACCAATATCCCTTGCCTAACGGCACGGTTGGTCGCATCAAAATATTAGTTGCGCAAATCAAATCCTTTCAAGTAAAAAAAAGCCCTACAGCACCAAATCCATCTTGCGCCATGAAGCAATTTGATGATTTGTTCGCTTTTGATTTTCATCCCCACCGTAAATGAGTGTTTTTTTTGCCTCTAAATCAGGTATCAATTCGGCAACAAAATCCAGGTGCTTAAACATATCTGATTTGATGGTTTTTCCGGCTTTAATTTCAATTAGGTTCAGGTGCAATCCGTCGCGAAAAAGCAAATCTACTTCGTGTCCGTTTGAATCGCGCCAGTAGTAAAAATCCCGATTAAGATTGTTGTGTGCGTTTTGTTTAAAAATTTCGGCCACAACAAGATTTTCAAACAATGCACCCCAAGATGGGTGTAGAGGGCTGAGTTGCCCTGCACGTACGCCTAATAATCTACATACCAAACCAGTATCGTAAAAGTACAATTTAGGGCTTTTGACCAGACGCTTTTTGAAATTATTGAAATAGGGCGGGAGCTCGAATATAATGTAACTGGATTTCAAAAGACTTAGCCATTGGCGAATGGTCGTATGACTTACGCCCACAAGTTTGCTAAAATGATTGTAATTAACCAATTGAGCAGTATGAGCAGCGCACACCTGAATGAAACGATTAAACGCATCTAGGTTTTGAATGTGCTTAAGTTCACGAATATCTCGATAAACATACGTCTGCAGATAATCTGATAAGTACGTGGTAGGATCTATACCTCTGTCATATATGGCCGGATAAAAGCCATAATACATTTGATCAGCTAGTTTCTTATGCAGCCATCCGGCGGCGTTTAATTCCTTGATATCACAGGGAAATAACGTAAAAATCCCAACTCTTCCAGCTAAACTTTGACTGATGTTCTCCATCAGCTGAAAATTTTGTGAACCCGATACAATGAACTGCCCCATTTTTTGATTTGCATCAACAATGCCCTGGAGATAGGAAAACAAATGTGGAGCGCGCTGCACCTCGTCAAAAATCACCTGATGATCAAATTGCTCAAGAAAACCATTGGGGTCTTCAAGCGCATATTGCCGTGTATCCGGATTTTCTAGGGTGACATAGCGGTAATCGGGAAAAGCGGTTTTTAAAAAGGTCGTTTTCCCGGACTGCCTTGGCCCTGTAACCGCCAATATAGGGTATTTTGTCACATATTTTTTAACAGACGAAAGGATAGATCGCTGAAGAGACATACACATATTTTAGCGACAAAGATATTAAAAAAATTCATTTTACATAATACATAAATTCATTTTACATAGCACTTACTTTCACTATGCATGAACTCTACTTTAAATTTTACACTAATAAAAATGAAAATCGAAAGACAAATAATTTAGTTTTAGCCGCCCCCCGCCACAACCACCCCGTGCCTATTCAACATTCATTTGGGTGGGACCGGGCTTTCAGAGGTGCTGTACTACGAACCCTTTCGGTGGTTCTCGCTCTGTCTGGCGCTTCAAATCGCCGCGGCAGGAACACCCTCTAGTTACTCTGCCCTGCTGTGTTGAGCTGCTTCACCGTCTGCGGGATCTGCCCGCTGCACTTCGTCCCAAAATCTTTCGGGAATCCCTAGCGGGTAGACGAATGGTGTGTATAGGCCGTTTGGTTCTACCAATATCCCGTGCCTAACGGCACGGATATCCGCGTAGAGATTCAATTGGCTACCGATATTTCGTCCCTAACGGGACTCTACAAAACACATACAATTGACCACTCGAAAACTAAATGGCGTTCTGCAATCACATTGTAGTATTGAAGATGACATAATCAACGTTGTGAAACTAAACAGTTATTCAAACAACTTAAGCAAAACTTTCCACTCAAATATTTTTTGGAAGACAATGAAAATGCCATTAAAGTAGAGATATACTGAACGCTAATTGTAAATTTATTACTCACTGTAGTCAAAAAACAGTTGAAAAGGAACTGGGCTTTTTCAAACCTAGTGAGCTTTTGTAGGATCCATTTATTTAATTACATACACCTGATGAAGTTTTTAAAAAACCCTGAGAAAGATTGGGTAAAAAAGGAAAAGCCCCGCGAATCAGTATGACTTATTTTCGCAGGGCTTATTTTCTGAAAACAAAAAAAACGCTCAATTAATTAACTGCATATGAGTGGTTTGAAAAATAAGGAGCGTTGTTATGAAGTTTTATCGGACGGTAATGAAAAAAACACTTAAAAACCAATATAATCTGCATCAATCGTAGTTATATACATTGCACAACTGCCCTCACATGAGCATGTGATAGTGTTTGCTCCTAAGTCTACTATTTCTCTACATTTTGCATGCGCATCATTACAACCTCCATCACAATCCACCTTTGTTATAGAACTTTCATCTTCATTAAAAGAAATCATTATTGTTTTAAGCTCTTCTTCAACATAAAAATTATAATGAAAATATGAAATATTATTATTTTCTGATTCATAATAATTTATTGAAACAATTTTAGGAGAAGTTTCATAAATATCGTCAAAGTGATTATCTACTATATCAAAATATTCAGTATAATTTAAAAGAATTGAATCTAAAAAAATAATTGCTTCTTCCTGGTTTAATACAATTCCAAAACGTTCTATTTCAACACTACAATTTTCACACCCAGAACACACTCGTATAGTTTGACTTGTTTTGACAAAATCACACTGACCGTCGCATCCATTACAACTTAGCCCCCAATTAGGTTCAGCTTCACCGGGCTGTAGACTAAACAAAGGGTTTGCATCATGCTCAGATGACGTATCGATATCTTTAAGACTAACCCCATCAATTGAACAAGCATTGATAAATACAGAAATCACAAAGAAAAAAATCAACTTTTTCATTTTTTAAAAAATTAAGTTGTTAAGCGCAACTTCAGCACTTTGCCCGACAAATTGCCAGACGATTAAAAATCACAGTGGCCACGAAATGACTTTTAACCCGACAAAGAAGAAAAAAAAACGCGACATGACCAAATTTATTTGATTTTTTTCGAAATAAATTATTATGCATACATATGATCAAGGCTTTGCATGAGATTTTATTTAATTTTTTAGCCGCCTCCCGCCACAACCACCCCGCACCAATTCAGCATTCATTTGGGCGGGATCGGGCTTTCCGCAGAACGGGGCACCGAACGCTTTCGGGAATCCCTGGCGGGGGCGAATGGAATGTATTGGGCGTTTGGCTCTACCAATATCCCGTACCTAACGGCACGGGTGGTCGTGTTGAGATTTATTGGCTACCGATATTTCGTCCCTAAAGGGACTTGTGGAGGGGGACCACTTCTATAACAATCCAACGGTTTAGCATATAAGGTGGAGACTTATCACTTCAACAGTCGGTAAAGTTGACAACGTAAAGGATGTGGTGAAACCGTGTTGACTAAAAGCATGGGGGTGTTGTCGACTCAAAGACTTTTGTACTTACTTAAAAAAGGAAGTGTTGGTTTAATCTTTAAGTCGAGAAGCAGAAATGATTAGCGTATATCTTTATCTGAAAATTTGTGGAGGCAAGACACTTTAAAACTCATTTATTTCAATTATATTTGTTCAGTCAAATAAAAACTGCTTTTCGCTTTCGTTAAGCTATGCTTCATATATTCAAAAATGGAAAACTACACTTTAAAAATATCCGCAAACAGCACTAAGGCCA
>JAFIEY010000132.1 GCA_020832345.1 Cryomorphaceae bacterium
AATCGCCTTGGATTTTGAAAGGAATACAAACGAATTATTAGATCAATTAACTAAAAACAGAAAACTATGCCCACCTCTTGTTCAATATAAAGGACTGAGAAAGTGCGTCATTCACAAAAACGTTTCTTTAATTTACCGAATCACTCGAAATAATATTGAGATTGTCACATTCATTTTTAATAGAGACGAGCACCCCTTTTATTAATGTTGTAGCGTGTTGAAGTAGGTTCTACCAATAACCCGTACCTATTGGCACGGGCGACAGCGTAGAGATTTATTGGCAACTCATACAAATTTCACATCTTGCATAATTCCGATGCGCTTACTTAATGTATTTTCGATAGGTTTTATGAAACATTGGATCAATGAAGCCTCCGTATTTTACTGCATCATTTAACTCCAATTCATTTATTGTTTGCACCGGTACATCGATACGTGTAAATACAGCATTCCTTTTTAACAGATAAATTTCATCGGTTTTTTTATTGACCAACGACATTTCTATGCGGACCTCCATTTCATCTACCACATATGCTCCATCAATGATAGTGAATTGCACCCTTACCCATTCAGAATATGGAGGCTCAAACGACAATCCCTTCATAAATGTTGAAGCCTGCATTTTCATTAGGCTATTAATACGGTTTTCGCTACTCGCCGTCCATAAAACACTTTCTGTCAAAAGGGTATCATTGAGGCTGAATGTTAAAGTTGCTTCTTTATTCTGATAGCGATTTTTAATGCCTTTTACACGAAAAGTCTGCACATCATCTGCACTATGCACAAAAATTTCAGTTTTACGCTTTACGAAATCACTGATGTGCAACAATGGAAAATGATGTTTAATTTCATATATAGTACCTACACTACTCCGCAACAAAGCATTATCCTTTACAAACATACCACTCAAGGAGTCTTCCGGAAGAAAAAAGGGTCTTGAAAAAGGCTTATTGAGCCCAAACGCCCCTTTAGATTGCGCATTACAATACAATTTTGGGAATTCAATAAACGAAACAAGGCTATCATCTAATAGATATTCATCTTTATGACTATATGCCCGGTAAACAGAGGAATCCACAAAATATGCGTCGCTACTTCGTTTCAACCAAACTTCTAACAATTTACGCAAATCAACTGATAGAGTTACAATTTCCGCAGCTTTGAGGAACTGTGCATTCAAAACCATCCAGATGGTATCGCCGTCTTGGAAATTATCAAGGGCCACTTCCTCGTATCCAAATTTATAAAACCGAATGATATTGTCAGAATAGGGAATACTAAATACACCTCGTTCATTACTGATTCGCCCTTTGTTCTCAGAATAGTAAACAATGACTTCACTGAGTGGCTGGCGGTTGTTTTGGTCGTAAACAAAGCCTTTTATTTGAGACATTCCTTTGGAAGCATAACAAAATAAAAGTATTATAGCAAAATGCCTCAACATGCGATTCATTATCAATATTTAATTAGCAAAAATAATATATTTAACATGTTGAGGCACTAAAAATTAATTTATTGAAGCTGACGCACCAGACGCTCGATTATAGGCACACTCTAAATCCATTCTAAGATAAAAAAACCCTGCACTCCAACATGGATTCACAACAAATCTATATACATCTACCGCAGCTTTGGCTACCCCAACAAAAAAATCTCGAATTATACCAGATTCTACATCAACATCAACGCCTATACCTATATCTCCTAAATAATCATTCCATGGATGACTTGAATTATTTGCTGCATCATACCAAAATGAATACGAATACTTTGCTATATACAAACAAGCGATAATTGATTCAAAAGAATTACTCAAGTAATAGCCCCCTCCATCAAAAGGAACATCTTCATTACTAACTATATTATTAACAATGTCATTAACCTGACTCTCAAAATATGATGGAGTAAGCATAACACTTTCATTTTCTATGCTCAGAAGTGCTTCTTTAAACAAATCTTCTAACATCATTAAGTATTGCTCTTCACCATTCGTTAGCTCAATGTTTGATAATACAACATTTGTCAATTCATCAAAATCAGATACGGCATTACGAATAATATCATTATATTCTGCAATTTCAGAATTATAAGTAGGTGCTGATTCAGAATTTGCGAAAAAACCATCAAATTGAGCACACACTTGCCAAAATTCCTCTTCTGAAGAGAAAGGAAAACCAGGTTGATCTGCAACAAAATAAAGTGAATTATTGTGATCAACACCTATTGTATCCAGCCATGAAGGAACACCAGAAACAGACATTTGGGGTTGCTGACTTTGCTTTACTTTGTTAACATCTGTTTCGATAGCATCCTTACTACAGGAAATACAAAAAAAGCTCAATGCAAAACCAGATAAAATAAACTTTTTCATTTTCTAAAAATTAAATCGTTAAGCGCAACTTCTGCTCTTTGCTCGTCAAGTTATCAGACGATTAAAAATCACCGTGGCCACGAAATGACATTTAACCCGACAAAGCAAAAAAAAAACGCGACATGACCAAATTTATTTGATGTTTTTTTCAAAAAAATTACTAAGCATGTATATGATCATAGTATTGCATGAGATTTTACGTAATTTCTTAGCCGCCTCCCGCCACAACCACCCCGCACAAAATCATCATTCATTTGGGCGGGACCGGGCTTTCCTCGGTACGGGGCACCGAACCCTTTCGGGAATCCCATGCGGGGGCGAATGGAATGTTTTAGGTATTTGATTCTACAACATCCCGTACCTAACGGCACGGGTGGCCGCGTAGAGATTTTTTGGCTACCGATATTTCGTGCCTAGCGGCACGATGGCGTTATCCTTTGAATAAAATTTAAGGTGTGATGATTGAATATGTAACGCCCGAAATTACAAACCAGCCTCATCATCCCGTTAGGGATGAAATATTGGTAGCAAAACCACCACAACATTTTTGCGCAAATCCCCGTCCTGTAGGGACGGAATATTGGTAAAAACAACCGATTGATCGAGTAAACCAATATCCCGTACCTAACGGCACGGGTGGTCACATCGAGATTTATTGGCTACCGATATTTTGTCCCTAACAGGACTTGAGGAGAGGGGGCAAGTACTACCACTTCTATAACAAATCAACGGTTTAGCATATAATGGCAGAGAGCTGTCATCTCAATAGCCGATAAAGTTGACAACGCTTAAGAAGGGGAGAAACCTTGGTGTCTAATAGCATGGGGGTGTTGTCGACTCAACGACTTTTGTACTTACTTAAAAAAGGAAGGGTTGGTTTAATGTGTATGTCCAAAAATATGAATGATTATTGAATAACTTTACCTAAATCACTAGCATCCGAAAGTTGATTTTTTAAAAGCCCTCAGAATCCCTTATTTTTGAGTTCGACAAAAAACTTTAAAATTATGGGACTCTTCAGGCGAAACAAAAATAACAAAAAACCAGTCATTCGACAAGTTTTAGATTT
>JAFIEY010000160.1 GCA_020832345.1 Cryomorphaceae bacterium
CTCACCATATTCAAAATCCAACCGTAATTGGCGTTGCTTTTGGGTGGCACTTCATAGCCCATCCAACGTGGGTCGTCCAAGAGTTCATTTTCTCCCCGCCAATCTTTCAGATTAAAAGGCGGATTTGCCATAATGTAATCGGCTTTCAGGTCTTTGTGTTGGTCGTTGGAAAAAGTGTCTGCGTGCTTGTCGCCAAGGTTGGCAGAAATACCACGTATCGCCAAATTCATTTTTGCTAATTTGTAGGTAGTAGGTGTGTTTTCCTGCCCGTAAATAGAAACTTCCTTTTTGCTGCCCTGGTGACTTTCAATAAATTTGATGGACTGCACAAACATTCCGCCTGTACCACAGCAAGGGTCATAAATAATGCCTTTGTAAGGTTCTATCAATTCAGCCATCAAGTTCACAATGGTTTTAGGCGTGTAGAATTCGCCTTTGCCTTTTCCGCTGCTTTCTTTCAGCGCAAACTTGCCCAAGAAATATTCATATACACGTCCAATTACGTCTTGTCCGTTGTCTTTAAGCGTATCAATGTCGTTGATGGTGTCGAGTAGGGAAGCCAATTTGGTTTTATCCAATGCCAAACGAGAAAAGTAATTGTCGGGCAAAGCACCTTTCAGAGCAGGGTTGTTTTTCTCAATAGTGTTGAGAGCCGTGTCAATTTTAAGGGAAATGTCGTTTTGCTTGGCATTTTTGATGATGTAGCTCCACCGAGATATTTCCTCTAAGTAGAATACATTTTTCATAGCGTAGAAATCTTTCATTTCCACGTACTTTTCTTTGCCATCTGCTATCAGTTCTTTTCTGCGTTGTTCAAATTTGTCACTGGCGAATTTTAGGAAAATCAGTCCTAGAACCACGTGTTTGTATTCGGCAGGCTCAACCGAACCTCTCAACTTGTCGCACGATTGCCACAATGTTTCTTCAATCGCTTTTTCCTTTACTTTCTGTTTGGCCATTTATGTTTTATTTCTTTTTAACTTTTCAAATTTAGTTCATTTCGTCCGAGCGTTGGCAAAAAAACAGGCTCTTTTGGTTTTTTGAGCGTTGGCTCGTGTGTCGGCAAAAACCAAATGTGCCTGTTTGTGCGGCTGGCTTACACTGACGCACAACTAAATATAAACGAAACTTTGAAGCTTTTTTTAGCCCCTTATGGCTCCCAAACTTACTCCATTTTCCTGTACCATCCAAACCCGGAAAATCAAACGGACTGTGTTTTGGTTTTAGTGTGGGGAAAAGGATGTTTTATGAAGGGCAGCTGGTTATGAAGGCTTTTAATCATTTTTCGTGCTTGGGGCGTAATAAAGTTGCAGGACTTCTTATTCAGTATTCTTTAAATATTCTAAATACCCTTCTACAGCATCTTGCATCAATTCTCTTGTTTCAGTGTCGTTATAGCCTGGACATAAGCTAGGATTTGATTTGCAGTCCTCCCACATTTTTTGAATTTCTATAAGGTCACCTTTAGTGAAATTGAAATTTTGATCCGAAAGAATTGCATATGCACTTATTTTTGATTCATAAGTTTCATAGAGTAAAATCTTGAAAATTTCTTTTATTTTTTGACTACAGTCTAATGATTCTAATGCAAAAACCATAGTCCCATTATAGTTGTGGTTTTCCTTATTAAAGATAGCTGTCAACAATGGTTCTAATGCTTTATTGTCTTTAATTTCTTCTAAAGCAAGTGCAGCTCTATTTCTAATTCCTGAATCATTCAGTTTTAAGAGAGAAATTAAAAAGTCAACAACCTCGTCCCCGCCAATTTCTCCAAGTCTGTAAGCAGACGATTTAACAAGTTCCCAATCGTCCGAAAATATGTCTTTCTTAAGTTTCTCTATTTCTGAATTCAAGTTAGTGTCTTTTTTTTGTAATTCTCTCATTTAGTCTTTCAGCCATCTTGTTATAAACAAAACTCCACCCCTCCTTCACCCCCACAAACATACCCCACACCCACAAATTTTCCAATTCCTAATTCCTACCTGCTCATTGCTAATTACACCAACTTCAACTCAACCCGATGCCTCCCCCCATCCTTCTTAAAAAGTATCCGCGCCGGAGCACTGTCAAATTGCACTTTTTCGCCGTCTATGGTGCCTTCGAGCAGACCACTTTGCAGCCTGTTGGGGTTGTCAATCTGTATGTGATAGATGGTTTTGTCGTCGTCGAGGACCAGGTCGATGCTGTAGCCCGGCCAGTTTTCGGAGATGGCGGGGTTTAGGAGAATGGAGTCGCCATGGAGCTGCAGACCGAGTATCGACTCGATGGCCACCCGGTACATCCATCCTGCCGAACCGGTGTACCACGTCCAGCCGCCTTGTCCGGTGAGGAGGTTTTCGCCGTACACATCCGCGGCTACCACGTAGGGCTCTACTTTGTATTTGTCAGCGGAAGCGAGATCCCGGGCATGGTTCACGGGATTGATCATGTTCAGATAGTGAACGGCTTTTTCACCCATACCCATTTCGGCAAATGCCTTGACAGTCCAGAGAGCCGCATGTGTGTATTGTCCGCCATTCTCGCGTACGCCGGGAATGTAGCCTTTGATGTAACCGGGGTCTTTTTCTGTTTTGTCGAAAGGCGGGGTAAGCAAGCGAATGAATTTGTCTTTCTCTGAAACGAGGTGTTCTTCCACCGCGAGCAAAACATCCTTGCTTCTCTCCTCCGATGCCACACCGGAGAAAATAGACCAGGCCTGTGAGATGGCATCGATCCGGCATTCATCGTTTTTGGAAGAACCGAGCGGAGTACCGTCATCGTAAAATGCTCTGAGGTACCATTTACCGTCCCAGCCTTCTTCATTCAATCGTTGTTTCAGTTCTTTTGCTACCGATAAGTATTGTTCAGCCCTTGGAGTGTCATCCATTTTTCGGCATATCTTTTCAAATCCAATAAGTATGGTGTAGATGAAAAATCCGAGCCATACACTTTCGCCTTTTCCGTTTTCGCCTACGCGGTTCATGCCGTCATTCCAGTCGCCACCTCCGATAAGGGGCAAACCGTGTATGCCGAATTTCAGTGAAATGTCGATAGCTTTGCAGCAATGTTCGTAAAGGTTGCCTTCTTCCTGCAACACAATGGGGTGCAAATACGCTTCGTGCTCCTGTGGTTCGAGGGGACGAGTGGAAATGTAGGCCGCTTTCTCGTGCAAGATGGAATCATCCCCGGTGGCTGTCAGATAGAATTCGAGTACATAGGGAAGCCACAGGCGGTCGTCGGTAATCTTTGAGCGGATGCCCCGGCCGGTGGGTGGATGCCACCAATGCAGTACATCGCCTTCTACAAACTGCTGTTTGGCATGTCTCAAAATCTGATTTCGGCAGATGTTGGAATCCACGTACAGGGCAGCGGTTGCGTCCTGCAACTGATCCCGAAAACCGTAGGCCCCACCGGATTGGTAAAAACCGGTACGCGCCCACATACGGCTGGACAAATTCTGGTACATCAACCATCCGTTGACCATCATATCCAGCGATTTGTCCGGGGTTGAAATCTTGATTTTCGACAACATTTTTTCCCAAAATGCCCGAACGTTTTCGAGTTCTGTGTCAACCGCTTCGCCATCCGAATACCGCTGAATGAGGGCATCGGCTTCGCTTCGGGTGTTGCATTCGCCTTCCAGAAAATAGAGGGTGACACGTTCGCCCGGCTTCAGTTCAAAAGACGTTTGCATGGCGGAACACTGGTCGCCGCCAACCGTCATACTGTTGTCGAGATACCTTTCGGTCGTCAATGCCCGGGGTTTATTCAAAGAGCGATTGCGCCCGATAAATCGCTGCCGGTTGGTGGTATGGTTAAAGAGAGCATCCTGTGCGGGATTGACCACCGTGGAAAAAACGGATCGTCCGGCAAATTCGTTGTTGTATTGATTTCTGGCGTACAGGGTTTTGCCGTCCGGGGAAATGTCCTGATTCACAAACCTCGATGATGCGGTTCGATCGACCCCAAGCACCCTGTCCAAATACCGAAATACGGAGAGAGTTTGGGGTTCGTGGTGATTGTTCTTTAAGGTGAGGATTGAAATTTTTACGGATTCATTTCGGGGGACAAACTGCGTGAGTTTTTGCTCCAATTGGTTGGAAACATGCTCAAAGCTCGTAAACCCAAAACCGTGAATTACCTCGTAAAATCCGGAGCCAATAACCGGGCCGGGACAGGGCGACCAATAGGTCATTTTTGCTTCATCACGAATGTAAAATGCTTCGGAATGTTGGTCGGTCACGGGGTCATTTGACCAGGCGGTGAGTTTGTTTTCCCGGCTGTTTTCACTCCACGTATATCCTGCGCCGCGCTCCGAAACGGTAAAGCCAAATGCTTCGTTGGCGATCACATTGATCCAGGGAACGGGCGGGAAAATGGGATAGCCGGTAGTGGTATCGCGTTGAATTAAAATGCGGTATTCCTTGCCATCTTTGGAGAATCCGCCATATCCGTTAAAGAATTGCAAGTTGCGTTTTCGCCGATGGAAAAGTTCATCGATGCCCATTTCCGGATCTTTTAGGGGCAGATACACGGTTTCTTCTCCGCCACTGTACCACGAGGTCGTTTCAATTTTCCGGTTGACTTTGGACAGGTCAGGAAGTTGTTTGTCAAATACGGCATGTGCAGCACTCAGTAAGAGCGTCATATCTTCCTGTTGAATTTTATCCGCCCGGAAGAGAAAAACCCCTCCTCTTTTGTGTATGGCTTCGCGCTCAATCGACGATTCAATGGCCACTTGAATGGACTCCTGAACTTCATCGATGTAACCGGGTGCGTGTTCATTGATGATGAGTAATTCCGAATCGATGCCCCGTTTGCGCCAAAACGAATGTGCTTTGAGCAGCAAATTAACTTGTTTGAGTTGATTGGTTTCGTTGATTCGGAAAACAATCAAGGGGAAATCCCCCGATATGCCATACGCCCAGAGGTCTTGTTGTTTTTTGTGATTGTTACGGAGGTGGTCTTTGTTTGCACGAAAACGCACATGGCCGTAAAAGATGTACGAGGCCAGTTTTTGGAAAAAATGCGCTTGCGGGGTCTTTATGCCCAGGTGGTTCAACTCTACGGAACCATAGATGGAGGCAAGGTCAAATGCCCGGTTTACCGCAAGTTGGCTGTCGTAGGTGTCGGCAATTTGCAGGGCGGCCTCTTTTGATTTGGCAAAGCCAAGCCCAAACGCAAGACTGATTTTTTCACCCGGTTTGAGTGTGATTTGCTTTCGAAAACTGACGATGGGGTCCGATACATTTCCTTGAAAACCTTTGAGTTTGTTTCCATCGTCCATGACTTCCGGATTGCTCAACGACCGGCCCTTGCCGATAAAATTGGATCGCTCTGTTTCGAAATACAGGGGTTCCAATTCGCTGTCCTGATTTGGGCAGGCAAAGGTGTGAATCAACCACAGCGGACTTTCTTCTTTGCTGCGCGGTCGGCGTTTGGCGAGAATTGCATGGCGTCCTGCCAGGTATTCCGTTTCCACAAACAGCTTCGAAAACGCGGGATGAGCGTTGTGATCGACCAACCTGTTGAGTAGCACTTCCGCATAGCTGGTGACCTCCAGAGTGCGGGTGCGATTGGAGTAGTTGGTAAACGTGAGTTTTCGGAGTTCTACCTGATGATCAGGAGAAACGCATATTTCGGTTGTGGTTTCTATCCAGTTGTCCACCCGTGAACACACCACTTTTCCGTTGTGAAACCAAGTATCGTATCTGTCGGGCTTGCACTTCACCGGATGGTGCATGGCAGACCAAAACTTTCCGCTTTCGGTATCTTTGATGTAGAAAAATAACCCCAGCGGATCGATGGTGGGATCGGGCTTCCAGGCGTTTAATGCAATGCCCTGCGCACTGGAAAATCCTGTGCCGGCATGGGTGATCATGCTTGAGAAACTTCCGTTGGAAAGGGTGTGCAGTCTTGGCGGACTGGCATCGAGTTCATTTATTCCGGAATGTGCGGCAATGTGTTGTGCCGAGGATTTTTCACCGGGATCGAGTTCGGCGTCAATGGGATGTGGCTCTTTGATGGGCGCTCCCCGGGGTATTCTTTCCTGTAGGAGCAATTCGCAACTTTTTATGCGGAGGTCGGCGTGGAAATTGTTTTGGATGGTCCAGCCGTTTAGGAAATTATCCAGGGCGATTAAACTCATTCCGTGATGGTGAACCATGTAGGTTTTTACCAATTTATATGGAACGTCAGCATTGAAGTGGGAAGGGGTGTAGTCAATGGCATCGTAAAATCCGATGATCCCCAGACCCCCGATCTTTTCAATTTCTCGTAAGTTTTGAATGGCGTTTTTGGACTCCACCATCAAGGCAAGGATGGAAGCGTATGGTGCCACCACATATTCGTCTGCAAGGCCACGCTTTAAACCCAGACCCGGCGCACCGAACGTGCGGTATTGGTAGTGCAGTTCGATGTTGAGAAAATAATAGGCACTTTCCGAAAATCCCCACGGAAGTCCCCGGTTGTCGCCGTAGGTCTTTTGCCAGTTGATGACTTTCTGATAGGTGGTGCTCATCAACGTATCGGGATACGACTTGAGAAAGAGTAGGGGCATCATGTATTCAAACGTGGTTCCACCCCAGGAGAGCAGGATCTCTTCCCGTTGGATGCTGGTGAGCCTTCTGCTGAGTCTAAACCAGTGTTCAACGGGTACGTCGCCTTTTGATATGGCAATGTAGGACGCAATCCGCGCTTCACTGGCCAATAGATCGTAGGTGCTTTTGTCAAATTGAGCGATATCCAGGTTGTAGCCAATACTGAACAACCCTCTGTTTTTTTGGTAGAGAAACCCGAAATCCATTTCCTCGATAAATTTTTCCGCCAGAAAAATAATTTCTTCGGCTTGAATTTGCCATTTGTTGATGTGTTCTGCACAACTTTGACCAAAGTGGTTTTCCGCAAAGAGAATGCTCAGTTCATTTGGCGAATACGCATTGATGTTTATATCTTCCGGAAGGATAAGACATTTGTATTCATCAATGGCATTTTCAATATGTTTGAGAGGTGTCTCTATCCAGAAACGCAGGTTTTCCAGCATTCGGTCATCCATGGTACTGCCCAATGGCAAAAGGTCGGCAGCACACAGTTTCAAGGCTTCTTGCTTTAAATTTCGCAACACGTCGATATTTATCGATTGTATTTGGTTGTCAACAGAATGGAGTTTGTTGAGCATGGCATTTGCGGCATTCAGTACCGCTTCGATGGTGGATTCGTGCAATGCTTCATCCCGGTCGAATTCGCTGAAAATTTCCCGTATGGTCAAAACCGTATCCTTTAGCCCAATGGCAAAGTGCTTGTTGATGCCCCGGGTGTTCATCACTTGCTTGATGGCTTCTTTGGCGACGATCAAACTTGCGGCGAGATTTCCGGAATCCACCGTTGAAATGTACCTGGGGTTTAGCACCTGTCCCAGTCTGGTTTCGTACCAATTGAAGAGGTGGCCATGGTACTTTTCGAGCTTTTGAATGGCCTGAAAGGATTTTTGTTGGCGATCCAGCAACTCACCAAGGGTGATGTAACCCATGGTATATGCCGTTTGGTTGGATACGAGCGCCAAACCGATGTTCGTTGGTGAGGTTCTTTCAGCCGTTGGTAAAGGTGGATCTTCCTGATAATTGTCCGGTGGAAGCCAGTTGTGCTCTTCGTTGACAAAGCGCTCAAAGTAGAACCAGGTTCGCCGGGCGTACATTCTGAGTTTGGTGCGTTCTTCTTCGGAGATAATGACCGGTCGCTTTTTTGTAGGCTGACTGATGAACCATGCAAACAGGGGAGAGCCTGTCCAAAGGAGAAAAAATGGAGTAACTACCCATAGATAAACGGGGACATGGACAAGGGCAAAAATGAAAAAGCCAATGCCCAAAAGCACCGGGAGAATCATGGTTCGCAAATAGGCAAAGAACGAATTGTGACTAAATCGCTCGGCATGCGAGGCCGTTGTCCATTCGAGCAGCCATTTGTTTGAAATATTCAAACGGTACAGGGTTCGGAAAATCGCATCGAGTTGGGTAAATGCCTGATGCGGTAGTATGATGATGGTGGCGGCTGTTTGTACGGTGTTGATTTTTAAATTTTCCCGAACTTTTGCCATGTGCAGTTTCCATCGAACTCGTGCGGGGCGGTTGAGCAAGTCGCTCGACAGACTTACGTAAGTTGGAAATGCCAAAATGCCAAAGGCTCCCACAATCCAAATCCAGCCGGAACCGGGCAGCCAAAACAAACCGGCGATAAAGAAGACCAGTAGGAAAAGGAAATTCAACGACCGACGAAGGTTGTCGAATATTTTCCATTTTGACAACAGGTTTAATGGGTTTTTAATTTTCCCGTGTTGACCGGGAACCTTGGGAAACAGCCGGGTGGCAATCTGCCAATCTCCTCTCGTCCAGCGATGGTTTCTCTTGGTGAAATTGGCGTAGGTGCTCGGGTAGTCGTCAAACAACTCAATGTCAGTGGCCAGTCCGGCTCTCAAATACGTGCTTTCAATGAGGTCGTGGGAGAGGATTCTGTTGTCCGGTAACTTGTTGTGCAACACCGAATGAAAAGCGTTGACGTCATAAATGCCCTTGCCGGTAAAAATGGCTTCTCCGGTGAGATCCTGGTAAATATCAGATACCGCGGCAGAGTAGGGGTCTATGCCAATGTTTCCCGAGAATATCTTTGAAAATAACGTCTTCTTTGACGATTCCGGTGTGAAAGAGATGCGCGGTTGAATGATGGCATATCCCTTGGTGATTCTGTTTTTGGCCGGATCAAATACGGCTTTATTGAGCGGATGGGAAATGGTGCTGATGAGTTTTTTTGCAGATCCCGGAGGCAATTTTGTGTCGGCATCCAGTGTGATAACAAATTGAACGGGGGTAGAGCGCACCGAATGCAGGAAGTCCCCGGCAATTGACGTGTACGACGTTTTGGAGTTCGGATCGAAGATTAGTTTGTTGAGCTCTTCGAGTTTACCGCGTTTCCGTTCCCAGCCCATCCAGGCATTTTCAGATTCATTCCAAAGCCGTTCGCGGTGGAGCATAAAAAACCGGTCGCCATAGCGCGATGTATATCGATTGTTTAAATCTTTGATGGCGTCTTCAGCGGTTTTGAGGATGGCCTCATCGGTGTCCTTATGTTTTTCATCGGCATCGGTGAAATCCGAAAGAAGGGCAAATTGCAGTCCCTGATCCGGGTTTGCGAGGGAGTGAATTTCAATATTCTCAATTTGCCGAAGCGCATCTTCCGTGGAGGTCAATACCGTTGGAACCACAACGATTGTCCGGGAATGTTTTGGAATGCGTTCCTTGTGGTTCATTTTAGGGAGCACACGCGGGGGCAGGAAAAACGCAAAAAACCTGTTGACTGCGGTGATGGACAAGTCGAGGGCGGGAAAAAAGGCGATGAGTAAAACGGCCAGAGTTGTTTTAAAGGGATATGCAATAGCATCGGTAGCCATCCACAAAATACCGAGGAAGCCAAGTGTAGCAGCGAAAATGGTGAGTAAATACAGCGAAAAGTGGGCTTCATACGCGCGGTGAAATCGCTCTCTACGCGGAATGGTGTACCCCGCCTTTTGAATGAGTTCCGTATATCCTTCGCCAATGAGGTAATAGCCAATGTGCTGCCTCTTTTCCCGGGAGCCGGGTTTTGTTTCGGGTTGTTCAGTTGACGAAATATTTGCCTGTTCTTGTGCCAATTTCAGCGCGCAGATTGCGGTTTCTTTTTCGGAGAATTTGGAGTATCGACTTACCTTTTCCACAATTTTTCGGTAGCTGTCTCTGGTCTGAAAATCCATCCTGACGTAGTGCCCGGAGGGGTCTTGTTTCAGGATGTCGTTGACTACGGAGCAATCTTCCACAAAATCAGGCCATTCCGTTTCGGTAATTTCCCGAAGAGAGATTACGGCGTTTTGGATGTTTACCTGTAGCCTCGACTGTTTTTGCGCCTCCTGACGCATGGCGTTTTCCAGCGTTACCTCATATTGGTTGATGTGGTAGTTGAACCAACGTTTTTGTTCTTCGTGCAACAGACCGGCAGATTGCAGTTGGTTGTAGAGTTCCAATAAGTGTAGTAATCCCAGTTTTTCCGAATGAACTTTTGCCCAACCCGAAATGGCGTGAGAAAAAGCACCGGGTTCTTGCAAATCTTTCTTGCCAATTTCACTTACAAATTTCTCAACCTCAATGGTTATGTTCTTTTGCTCTAAAATCCGAGATGCCTTTTCGGCCAGAATTTGGATGAGAAAGAGGCGAATCATAATGGGTATGGCCCAAAGTTCTCCCAGTTGAAGCGTTTCTTCCTCCTGATAACTTCGTATGTATTCCTCTAAGACGTCCTTGTCTAAAACATTATCGGTATGCGTGAGCATGTTAAGCACAATCTCATAAACCCTTGGAAACCCAGTGTGCTCACCAATCGCCAGTATGGGGATGTTTTTTTGATAGGCCTTTGGAAAATCGATGCCTATTTGTACGATTTGCTCCTGAATGATGTAAAAATTGTCCATCAACCATTCGGAGGCGGGGGAGATTTCCTTTTCATGCTTCACTATTTTGGAGAGCATTCGGTAGGTTTCTACGAGAATCTCTTTGGATTTTTCCAGAATTGGTGCAATGGGTTTTAGTGTACTGGTAGCATTTGAAGACCTATGGTTTTTCGCCAAACTAATGGCGCTCTGTTTTAAAACGTGTTGGTTGAATGAAACGGGAAGTAGTTCTTTCATAGATGTTTGTTGTTCTTCTGTATTTTATTCTATCAAAACTGAAAAGAAAAATACAATTTTCAAATCCTGCCTAAACGATTGGCTTACAAATGTTGATCAGCTGTAAATCCATTTAAGAGTCTGCTCTAAAAAGTCCCTTTCTGCCAAAATCTTCCTTGTCGGTAGATTTTTGAATCCTCACTTGCTCCGGTTCAAAAATCCCCTCGATTTTGATTGAAATCATCCTTTTTAGAGTGGACTCTTTTTTTGATGATTCAGAAAATTATCGCGAAAAGACTTGTTTTGGGTTTTTTTTTGTTGTTGATTGGGAAACCGTATTGGATAAATAATTTATGTCGTACAAAATAGCCAACACTGCAACACTTATGATGGATGCAAAAAAGCACCATACAGAAACGATGTAATCTGTGTAAAATATTGTTGTGACGATATAGGAGATTAAAATCGAAGTACCCAATATCCACATTCGCCTGATCCGGGAAAGGAATGACGGGAGAATGGTTGCAGCAACATAAAGAAAACCGCAATAGAAGCTAATTGTTGCAGGATAATCCTGTAAATAGGAAATGTGATGCCCAATTATTTGAGCTTCAACCGGGAATACTGCCAGACAAAACGCGAGATAAAGAGAAACCAGGGCGCCAATGCCAACCAATACTTTCTCAGGGAACCTTCGTTTTTCCTTTGGTACAAGTTTTATGATTGCAAACGGAACCCAAAATGGCCATACTATCTGAGCGATGAATAAAAAGACATAAGTTGTGAGCTCTTTAAATGAGGCATAAACAGGATTTGATAGTGCTAGCCACAAAAACCCTTCAGTAATTTGTTGAAATGCAAATAATAACGGTATGCTGGCAAAAAGAATTTGTGATGATGATTCTGCTTTTTTAATGGATGCAACACCAATTACGGTAAGAACTACACCTGCTCCAAAACTTGCACTGGCTGAAAAACACATACTTTTTTGATTAATTATTTGATGAATCCAAAGGTGAGTCTGCTCTAAAAAGTCCCTTTCTGCCAAAATCTTCCTTGTCGGTAGATTTTTGAATCCTCACTTGCTCCAGTTCAAAAATCCCCTCGATTTTGATTGAAATCATCCTTTTTAGAGTGGACTCAAGGTGATTTGGCCCAGTCAAGCGAGAAAATGATTTTTTGCGTCTTTACCTCAATTCAAATACGGTTTGTGAATAAGTAATTCGATGCTCTGTTGTTTGTAAAGGTACGGTATTTTTTTGGTTTTAATGCTTTTTATTTATTTCGTCGTTAATTATTTAAATTTTGCCCGAAAGAAAAGTCTTTTTTTTTATTATTGAGGTAAAATTAAAATTCTCAAGTTTGTTGAAGTTTAATATTTATTGAGGTCTAAAGATTGATACTTATATTTGCTAAAAATTTATCACATCATGGAATCATTTAAAGGACAAGGCGTTATTGAATTTTACAAACGTTTCAGCAATGATATGGACTGCTTAGCTTATCTAGCTGAAAAGAAATGGGGCAATGGTTTTAAGTGCTGTAAGTGTGGGCACGATAGGTTTACCGTAAGAAAAAAGAACCTAGCCCGTGATTGCAATATGTGTCACCACATAGAAAGCCCCACAGCTAACACCATGTTTCACAAGGTCAAGTTTGGCATCCAC
>JAFIEY010000186.1 GCA_020832345.1 Cryomorphaceae bacterium
TGACCAACTTGTTCCATCTACCGAAACCTCCCATTGATATGAAAAATTATTACTCCCTCCTCCTGGCGATGAAAAACTTTTCGGAGATGGTGTTTCGCCATAGCATATTTGTTGATTGTCTGCGGAAATATTGTTACCACGAACCAAAGTATCATAAACTACAACAATTACAGAATCAGCAAATACCGTTTGCACAGGACTACAATGGTTATCCATTTGCCGAAGGCGGTAATAGGTGGTTTGGAACAAATTTCCCGGAGAGAAGCTTAAGGTTGTTTGACCCGAAATATTTGACCAACTTGTTCCATCTACCGAAACCTCCCATTGATACGAAAAATTATTACTTCCTCCGCTCGGTGATGAATAACCAATGGAAGAAGGTGTCTCGCCATTACATATTTGTTGATTGGTTCCGGAAATTATATTCCCTCGAACAAAAGCATCATAAACAAAAACAACCACAGAATCAGTAAATACCGTTTGCGCTGGACTACAATGATTATCAATTTGGTGAAGGCGGTAATAGGTGGTTTCAAACAAATTGCCCGGAGTTAAGCTTAAGGTTGTTTGACCCGGAATATTTGACCAACTTGTTCCATCTACCGAAACCTCCCATTGATACGAAAAATTATTGCTCCCTCCTCCTGGTGATGAAAAACTTATCGGAGAGGGTGTTTCGCCATAGCATATTTGTTGATTGGTTCCGGAAATATTATTGCCACGAACTAAAGTATCATAAACTACAACAATGGCAGAATCGGTAAATACCGTTTGCGCTGGACTACAATGGTTATCCATCTGACGAAGGCGGTAGTATGTGGTTTCAAACAAATTTCCCGGAGAGAAACTTAAGGTTGTTTGCCCCGGAATATTTGACCAACTTGTTCCATCTACCGAAACCTCCCATTGATATGAAAAATTATTACTCCCTCCTCCTGGCGATGAAAAACTTATCGGAGAGGGTGTTTCGCCATAGCATATTTGTTGATTGGCTCCGGAAATATTGTTACCACGAACCAAAGTATCATAAACTACAACAATTACAGAATCAGTAAATACCGTTTGCACAGGACTACAATGGTTATCCATTTGCCGAAGGCGGTAATAGGTGGTTTGGAACAAATTTCCTGGAGAGAAGCTTAAGGTTGTTTGACCCGGAATATTTGACCAACTTATTCCATCTACCGAAACCTCCCATTGATACGAAAAATTATTGCTCCCTCCGCTAGGTGATGAATAACTAATAGAAGAAGGTGTCTCGCCATTACATATTTGTTGGCTAGATCCCAACTGCAAATCCCCTGCAACCAAAGTATCATAAACTACAACTTGAACTTGGTTTGATACATAATCGTTACCGCAAGAGTTATCAAGTATTCTTAGGCGAAAAGTGGAGGTTTCACTTAACACTCCCGTATTGAAGGATAAGCCTCCCGTTTGTTGAAGCATCCACGAGTTTGTTGAAGCATCAAATTTTTCCCAAGAATAGCTAAGACTTCCACTACCCGAGTTTTGCAAAGTAGAAGTTAAAACCGGTCCTGTTTGGTTTGAACATACAGTATCAGAATTACTGCGACTTAAACTAACCTGAACAGGATTCCAAACATTTACATTTTTACTAGAAAAAGTTGAAGCGCATCCATTAGAATTAATTGCCCTAACCGACACAGCACCATTCTGACTAATTGGAAATGAAATAGAAGGTGAAGAGGTTGTATTAATAGTTACACCGCTAAATCGCCATTCATACTGAGACGCACCAGATACAGAGTTTACGGAAAAAGTAGCAGAATCTCCTTCACAAACATTATTAGGGCCCGCAATAGATGAAGGAGTTGGTGGAGGAATTGAAACTGTAATTGATTTAGCGGGACTAGGGTTCGATGTGCAATTTCCATTTTCGGCTACGACAGTTAAACTTCCATTAGAGCTTGGGGTAAAAGAAAAACTTGGAGATGAAGTCAATCCAACTTGAGAGCTATTATAAAACCAACGGTACTGGTTGGCATTTGCAACAGAATTGACTGAAAAAGATCCTGATTGTCCCGAGCAAATTAGAGATGGGCCGTTTATGCTATTGGGGGCATTGGGGGTAGGATTTACAAAAATAGACATTGTTCTAGGAGTAGATGAACAATTATTACCATCTACATGATAAACTGACAATGTTCCACTTGAGCTGGCATTTAAAGATATTGAATTTCCGCTCCCTGAAATTGTACCACTTCCTGAATATGACCAAACTTGCGATAATGCCCCAGATGCTTGAGGGATAGAATACGAATATGCTTGCCCACTGCAAATACTTGAAGGGCCAATAATTGTTCCTGGCTGTGGAGGATTTATACATAAACACGATATATTAAACGTGTGAGAAACTGACGAAGTCACTTCGGGGTCAACAAGGATATAGTAAGTTACTCCCGCCTGCCATGTAGCATTAACAGAATAAGTGCCCGTGCTATTTAAATCTGCTAAGCAATTCCATCCATTTGGAGAACAACTCCCGCTTTTCCATAAATAATCGACATAACTATTGTTTGATACGGAGGTAACATTTAATGAGTAGGTTCCAGTTACATTGGGAGTGAAACTATATATTCTTTCAGTTCCTGGCGAAATATATCCACAATCATTGTCAGTAATGCTATTCCACGAGCCTGTTCCGCTGAGTGAAAAAGAAACATTACTTCCGCATGCAATTGATGAAATATTATTACATGGATTTGAAGGAGGCTGGGGGTTTAAATTACATCCGTTTGAAAGGGTAAGCGAATGCCGCAATCCCCCGGGAACAAGAGTAGCTAACATTCGACTTCGCTGATCTAGAGTAAACAAACCATGGTTTAATAATGGAAAATTCCAACAATAACTCATAATATTATCACTAGAATTAACCCAATTAAAAGAAGTAGCACAAGGATTTGAAGAGCCACAATCAATTGATCTATGCGGAGGGGTATCGCAGCACTTATCACCTTGGGTAAGGCAATTGCTATTTGGTGGACATAAAGTAGAAGTTGAACCTTCAAATGTGTGATAAAGGAATAGCCCGTGTCCTATCTCGTGAGCTAAAAGATGATTCGAATACGATACTTGATCAACCCTAACAACCGTTCCGTCTAAGGGGTTATTATTCCCAGAGGGAAAATAGGCATACCCGCCTAAACCATTTCCATTACATATATCGCTGACCACCCAAATATTATAATAATCACTGCTGGGCCATGTACTTAAGCTTTTTACTGCGGCCTCATTTGCTCCAGAACCAGTAGCGCATAGAAATGATTGACCTATTCCCCCAGATGAATAATTAGGCACTGAGGAGCCATTCACTCTATTAATCCCCGATGTTGGATTGCCATTGGGATCACGGCTGGCCAAACAAAATTGGATATTCATATTATTTCCGTTGGCGGTATTTCCCATAAGATTGGCAAACCTATCGTTTAGGCCATTAATAGCTTGGTTAATTTGCGCATTGGATATATTCGATCCTGTACCAACGGGTTCTCCTAAGTGAACGACGTGAACAACAACAGGTATGGTATAAAAAGCATTTCTTGCAGCGGCAACATTATTGCTATCTTGTACAAAATTAAATATATGTTCTTCTTGCATTATGATTCCTCTGGCATATGCAGAATCAGTGGCCATAAGGTGTTTGTGAATTTCATCTGTTCCACAGATTTCTTTAGAAGGCTCATTTTGGCCGGCAATGTTGGCGCACGCTAATACGAATAAAAGTAAGATAAAATTCCTCATCTGGCTCGGTTATAATTACAGGAACTAATGTCCATTCTCAAATAACTTCTTAAACTTACGTATGTAAATAGTATCATACGTGAAAATTGAATATACCGCCCTAATAAGCAGCCATTAAATCACAGATATTTACAAATATCGATTTAATACACACAGTATTAAAAATCATATTAAGAATTCCATGAAACCCAAAATAGATTCCAAAAATACCAAAGAAGAAATTGAAAATCTTTACTTATCTATGAGTAATTTAAATTGGCTGTTGAAAAAAATATTATTCCTGCAATTAACCATTAACAATTGACAATTAACCATTAACCATTGACAATTAACCATTGACAATTAACCATTGACAATTAACCATTAACAATTAACCATTAACCATGAACCATTTAGCTTAAAAAGAGGGGGTGGAAAACCCAGCTGTTACTGGGAAAGACAAACCCGAAAACCATAGTAGTTGAAGCGGTTGTCAGGCGCGTTGCCGTAGTAGCGATAAGCCACTCGGCAGTACGGGGCATAGTTGAACCAACTGCCACCGCGCAAAACACGAAGTGAGCCTTCTGCGGTGGAGGTCCATTCCCATACGTTGCCACTCATATCGTATAAGCCATAACCGTTGGGCTTTTTGCCCTTCACTGCATGGGTAGTTTTGCCGCTGTTGGAAAAATACCAAGCCACATCATTGATGTTGTTACTGCCAGCATACGCAAAGTTTTGCCCCCCTTTCGCGGCGTATTCCCACTCCTCTTCCGTAGGTAAACGTACACCCGCCCATTTGCAATAGGCTACCGCATCGTGCCAACTTACGTGTATTACCGGATGATTAGATGGCTGGCTTCCACTGCCGCCTACATTGTTGCGCCACGTAACGCCATTACGCTTTTCCCATTTGCTTCCAGTCCATACCCGACTCCAACCTTCTTTCTCTGCCGTGGTTTGATAGCCCGTAGCATTCACAAAAGCCTCAAATTGACCCCGCGTTACCTCCGTCTCACCCATATAAAAATCCCTGCCAGGGATCTTGATTAATTTCATGCCGTTTATCATACGTACATCAGAGGTAGATGCCGTTTGACTCTGTGAAGCATCAGAAGGCGTTGCTTTTTGCAAAGAAACCTCAACCGCGCTACGTTCATCTTTTTTAATCCCGAAGGTGCGCTTTTCAGTTGCGTATCCACTTGCAGCAACCTCCACCTCGTATTCCCCTGCGGGTAAGTCACGCATCATCTGCAAGCCCTCCCAACGCTTTATTTCTGCTCCTTGGGCGTTACGAAGTATGACTTGGGCAGTGCTGGGTACAACCGAAAACTGCAAGTTTCCTGAGTGTGGCTTGAGAATAACGTTTATTTTGGATCGCTCCCCGCGCGCTAGATCAATGGTTTCAGAATAGGGTTCGTGGTCGGGCAGCTCAACATCAATGCGGTAACGGCCCGGCGTGCGCTCGATTTGGCGCTGGTCGCCTATCTTGCTTTTGTTTACCAAAATCGTAGCGTTACTCGGCTGCACACTAAAGGCAATAATTCCAGTGTTTTTATCCAACTGAAAACGATAACGGTTTTCCCTACCTTCTTCAACAATAATGGTTTGCGTATGAGTTAAAAAACCACTTTTCTGCACTTCCACTGTATATTCTCCAGGATATAAAAATAAGGAAAGGCGTTTAGCCCCATCGGTATTTCCTTTTTCTAACCCATCAAAAACTACCCTTGCTCCTGCTTCATTGGCTTCAATATGTACAATCTCCGGCTCTACCTCTCGCATCTTATACTCATAATTCACCTGCTCCGCCGAAATCACCAATGCCTCATCAACGGGTCTGTACCCCTCCCGCTCCAAACGAACATTCACCGTTCCCAATGGCACACTCACGGTTTTGTTGATATCGGTAGGCACATTATCAACAAAAAGCTTCGCATCTTTTGGCTCCACATTAAAAAATACCGAAATCTCATCCTGTCCGCTTCGTTCCTCCACCAAATAATAATACACCTGTTTGGGAGTGGGATTAATCAACGCTATTCTTTGCTCAATAAACCCTCGCGCCGCCACAAACAAAATCTGCCGCTGAGGATTCACCAATATCTCGTACATATTTGCCCGCGCATTATACCGCTGTTGGTTGATGCCGCCCACCGAAGAACGAAAATCCAATCCCTGCAAATCCGAATACACCAAAATCATGGCATTGTCGGGGTATTCGGTGCTGGCTTGCACTACGGAAGTGCCGTCGGGCTCGCGCGCCGTGATGTGGAATTCTTTAAGTTGTGCG
>JAFIEY010000197.1 GCA_020832345.1 Cryomorphaceae bacterium
TCCACTCTAAAAAGGATGATTTCAATCAAAATCGACGCGGAGGGGATTTTTGAACCGGAGCTAACCAGCTGTTAGTGAGGATTCAAAAATCTACCGACAAGGAAGATTTTGGCAGAAAGGGACTTTTTAGAGCAGACTCAAACTTGTAAATATTGTACATGCTTATACTGCTAGTGTCATTATTGGAAATGAGGATTTTAAAATATGACAATGTATCGTTTATGTGTTGTAATTCCATTACTTGAGTATGGTAGAAAGTATTTATTTGTTTGGGCGACATCGTTCGCCAAATCCAGTCAAAACCATGGTTTATGTTTTTCACTTTGAGATCACGGTATTTAGGATGCCAAAACAACGGATTGTCCACCACGGTATCGTTCATAAAAGACTCGATAAAAAAAAGGTATTCTCGATTTTTAGTATCAGAGGTGTCGATTTTTAGAGAAATCGTTTGCGCTATGCTGAGATTGGAAAACGCGAAAAGTAAATAAACCAAAATTTGAGATTTCATGTTTTCAGGGTGATGCATTTGTCGGTTTACAAATTCAAAAATACATAATATCCATGAGAAGAATCAAGCGTTTTTTGTGGTTTTGTTTTGACATCAAAACGATTCAAAATATAAGCATTTTCAAATTTCAAGGATAAAATACTGCGCTCAATAAAAAGTAAGTCCACTCCAAAAAGAAAGATTCCAATCAAAATCAACGCGAAAAAAATTTTTGAACCTGAGTTAACCAACCTTTAGTGAGGATTCGAAAGTCTGCCGAAGTTGAAGGTTTTAGCAGAAAGGAACTTTCTGGAGCATACTCTTAGTTTATCGGTTTGGTCTATTTTTTATATACCCTATTATACTGACAGATACACGCCCATGGCAATTAGAAATAGTGAAAGCATAAACAGATTATAGCCGCCCCAAACAAGACTTAGCTTTTTCTTTATAATGGTTTTATACGTGAGCATGGCAACCATTAATCCTCCACAGATAAGGGTAATTCCAATAAGCATATTACTTTGAATTAAGGCTATTAAACTTTTTGCGATGAATATACTTATTTATGTTGAGTTTGTCAAATTTGACTAAATCATACTGTAAAGTTTGCTATTTATTTCAAAAACATCATATTTGGGCTAAGGGTTTATTCTACATAAAAATTCAATCAGATTTTTGAATTAACTTACTCAACATCAAACTCCTTGTCAATTTCTTGAATGAGCTTATACGATTCAAAAAAGGAGGTAACTTTGGCGTGTACTTTGTAACGCCCGGGCGGCAAAGAATCCCAATATACTTCACCGAAAATATGTCGATCACGAAATGAATAATTGAATGTATCAAGAATACCATTTCGTGTGATGGATTCAATCTCAACTATGAAATTGTCGAACTTGCTATAGGTTGAGGATTCAAGTAAAAGTGCCGACTGAGAACCCAGTTGTGAAATATCTGCTACGGTTAAGGTGTCTCCACCAAAATTACATAAAATGCCAAAGGACACAGGACGCAACACGATGTCCAAAACATCATTTTTAAGTATTCTAATGTATTGTTGTAAGCTCAATTTTAACAAACTATCTGACAAATGTTTAGGCTGAAACAAATAATCCTCTAAAGCACAAAAAACGTCAAACGATTTTAAAGTTGAATCTGAAAACGTCTTAAGATTTTCCCACATTTGCAAAAGTTGCTGTTTGTGTTTATTGGAAATTGAGCCGCGGTGGTCTGTAATCTCTTTTTCCAAAGCATCTATCTCACTTTCAATCGATAAAAAGGCATTGTAAAACTTCTTTACACGCTCAGGGTTTTCAAAAGACTTTATCATTAGATCATTCTTTTTTTCAATACACAATCTTTCAAGTACCTGATTACTTTGTATTAGTATTTCAGCAATTTCATCATTTTGCTGTTGCTGTGAAAAAGTGCATCCGAGTGCAAAAAAAAGCAGTGAAAAATATTGGACTACAATTCTCATTTGGCTTTTGTGTTGATTTATAAATATTTCTATCCTAAGTTTGTAACGTCAAATTATCATTTTTAGTAAATTTGTTTAAAAATTTTTCCTATGCATAAGTTTTTATTCCCAATTGCCTTGTTTTTTCTTTGTTCTCATTCCTACGCCCAATCCTACTCACTTCGCGGCGACATCGGTATTTTAGGCTCCAACAACCCGGGTTTCAATTCAGATTTTAATCCTCAATTTTCCATAAGTGGCGGATTGCAATTTCACCAAAATCTCAATGAAAAATCCGCTATTAGTGTCGGTATGTATCATTTATTGGATGTTCATCCTTACACAAATTATAGTGAAATTCGCAAAAATATAATGGCCATCCCCGTAAATTGGCATCGCAAATTAGGCGTCAATAAGCGATTTGAATTTTCATCCGGACTGTATTATGCAAGAGAATTTGGATCGCGAGAGATTCTCCCTGAAAATGAATGGCATTTTGAAACACAAGGCAAGGCCAGCCGAATGGGGATAAATATTGGAATTCAATACGCATTTTTTAAATCCGATAAACTGGATATTTCCATGGCTTACCAAGGCTTTTTGCAATTATATGTTTTTCAAAACCAGGTAACTTGGGAAACAAGATACCTAGCGTCTCTACTTTCTTTACAATGCACTATCCCAATTAAATAATCATTTTTAGATCGCTATTTTTAGCGCACCTGCCGCCCCAATTAACCCCTTGCCAGTATTAAACATATAGATGGGGCGGCATCGGGCCGTCCGCTATAGTCCTCGTCGCTGTGCCCACAGCGGAAGGGGCGTACGGGGTCTGGCTCGTTGCCTCACCAGCCTCCGCCGCCCACTCCGCTGTAAGGGCTCTTGCGACTGCGGGCTGCCGCTTCCGTCCCTGGTGCATTTTACCCGAAAAAACAAACCCTGAAATTCAAATTTTGAGTCCACTCTAAAAAGGATGATTTCAATCAAAATCGACGCGGAGGGGATTTTTGAACCGCAGCTAACCAGCTGTTAGTGAGGATTCAAAAGTCTATCGACAAGGAAGATTTTGGCAGAAAGGGGCTTTTTAGAGCAGACTCAATTTTTTTTCTCCCCAATATGTAATATTTTTGAGCACCATATAAGCCTAAAAATGCGCACATCTATTCTATTGTTTTTTTTGCTGGGGTTGCAAAACCTTCTTTCGGCACAAAACCACCAAATCACAGGAATGGTTTTGGATCAAAACGATAATCCTTTACCCGGCGCTACCGTAGAAATTTTTGCCGAAAACAATCGCCGAATTGCAGCTACCACCACCGATCATGTCGGGAAATATTTTCTGGAAGTCGAACCGGATGATCAACCCCAAAACACAACTATCGTAGTCAAGTTTTTGGGCATGGAAACGGTGCGAAAACCTTTGGCATTAACGACAAATAAAAAAATCGAACACTCATTTAAATTGAAAGAAAGTCACGCTGCCCTGCCCGGTGTGGTTGTTTCTGCTTCTAAAACAGCCCAGCGAATGGAAGAAACCACGGTGTCTGTTAGCATTATGACACCCGATCTGGTCATCAATAAAAATCCCACCGACCTTCAGCAGACTGTAGATCAAATGCCCGGGGTCAACGTCACCGAAGGGCAGGTCAATATTCGCAGCGGAAGCGGTTGGTCATACGGTGCGGGAACACGAGTTTTAACCCTGGTGGATGATTTGCCACTAATCTCCCCCGATGCCAATCAAGTTTTGTGGCCAATCATTCCCTTTGAATCCATCGATCAGGTTGAAATCATTAAAGGCGCTTCTTCAGCTTTGTACGGCAGCGCTGCGCTCAACGGGGTCTTAAATGTCCGCACACGCTCTCCTTTTTCAAAACATACTTCTGCCAATCTCTTTGCCGGATTCTACGACGCCCCGGCTAGAGAAGAACTGCACTGGTATCGCGGAAACACCCAACTCATACAAGGTGCACAGTTTTCCCATAGCAATTTTTTTAAATTGGGAAAGGGGAAATTTGGATACCTCCTCGGGGCAAATCAACTCAACGATCAGGGTTATGCCTGGCGATCCCACGACCAACGCGCCCGAATCCACTGGAAAACAGCCTACAAAATTCCCCTGTCGAAAAACAATCTGCTGGAATTTGGACTCAACGGAACTTTTTCGCACCGAAACAGTGGGCAAGCTTTAATTTGGAATGGGACGAATCAAGGCTATATCGCTTTTGACAGTTCGGTAACCACCACCACCGGAATTACTTACTTCCTCGATCCGTATATCTCACTACATTTCAACAAAGGAAAAATCAAACACCATGGAAAAATGCAGGGTCGATTTTTAAACATCGACAATGTTTCTGCCGATGAGGTTAATAGCTTCGACAATGCATCCCGGTCGGCATTATTACAATATCAACACCAGGCCACTTATAAAAAAGCCGTTTTTACAGGTGGCTTGTTTGGTTTAACCGCATCTACAAATTCCCAAATTTTTGGCAACCACAACAGTTCCAATCAGGCTGTTTTCATTCAGGCCGATGTGCCGTATAAGCGATTTAAATTTTCGGGTGGTGCGCGGTACGAAGCATTTCGAGTAGATGAAATGGAAGAGGCAAGACCCGTTTTTCGCGCGGGTGTCAATTACATGCTAATGGCCCACACCAATCTATACACATCTTATGGACAAGGCTTTAGATTTCCATCCATCGCAGAATTATTTACCCAGACCAACGTGGGTATGATCAATATTTTTCCCGCCGGAGAACTTCGCCCGGAATTGGGTCAGACCTTCGAATTGGGTATTAAACAAAACATTGGCATTGGCGAAGTGCTTAAGTCGCGATTGGAAGTGGCCGGATACATCATGCATTTTGATGAAATGATCGAATTTACCTTCAACAACTGGGGCAATTCCGGGGGAGGTTTTAACCTTGATGATCTTGGTTTTCGTTCCATCAATATCGGAGAAGTCATGATCAGTGGTATTGAGGTCAATTATACGGGCGTGGTCAATTATCGGAAAACCGAATGGCAATTTTTAGCCGGATACACCTACGCCAACCCGGTGGTTCGAGATCCCGAAGCAAACATACTCTCCGAACCCAATCCCCGAAACTACATCGACCTTTCGAGTGATACAACCAATACCCTAAAATATCGCTTTCGTCATTTGGCAAAAGCCGATTTGCAATGCATCATTTCCGAAAAATACCGCATTGGTGGCAGTCTGCGATACAACTCATTTATGCAGGCCATCGACCTGTTTTTTAATTCAATAAACGGCGTTAGAAACTTCCGGGAAGAAAATAATTCCGGTGATTTCTTTGTTGACCTCCGCATTGGCTATGTCATTCACAAAAACCTAACGGTAAATATTATTTGCGACAATGTATTCAATCGCGAGTATATGATTCGCCCGGCCATGTTGGGCATGCCAAGACGTTATATGCTCCAATTAAACGCACGTTTTTAGTTTTTAGGCATCCTCACATCACTACAACCCATCACCCTACACCCATTCATCATTCACCACTATTCCCGTATCTTTGTCGCCTAAATTTTTAACCAACCCGCATGGCGCCAAAAAAAACTCTACTTCTCATTCTCGATGGTTGGGGCATTCCAAAAAACCCAAATGTATCGGCCATTGAAAAAGCAAATACCCCTTTTATCGACAGTCTGTACCACCTGTATCCCAATAGTCGTCTGGAGGCTTCCGGACTGCAAGTGGGACTACCCGAAGGTCAAATGGGAAATTCCGAGGTAGGCCACATGAATCTCGGAGCCGGCAGAATTGTCTATCAGGATTTAGTTAAAATCAACAAAGACATCGAAGAGGGTGGATTTTTCGATAATCCGGTGCTGCAAAAAGCCATGCAAAAAGCCGCCAGTCGTGAACGACCGCTGCACATTATGGGTTTGCTTTCCGACGGCGGGGTACACGCACATATTGGGCATATTAAAGCGCTGATTACGGCTGCCCGAAAGGCTGGCGTAAAGCGGGTAAACGTACACGCATTTACCGATGGTAGAGACACGGATCCCAATGGAGGTCTGGGTTATACCCGGGATTTACAAATGCATCTCCTACGTGAAGGCGGCAAACTGGTTTCCATTGTTGGCCGGTACTTTGACATGGATCGCGATAATCGTTGGGAACGGGTAGCTAAAGCCTATAACCTCCTCGTTCACGCAAATGGAAAACCCGCCACTGACGCATTGGCCGCCCTTCGTGAAAGTTACAACAACCAAATCACCGATGAGTTTGTGGAGCCAATATGGTTGGGCGCAGATGATGATGTCATACGTAATGGCGATGTCGTCATCAACGCAAATTTCCGTACCGACCGCGGACGACAAATTTCCATCGCCCTCACACAAAGAGAAATCCCCGAACATAACCTCACGCCCCTAGATATCACGTATTTTACCCTCACCCGTTACGACGAATCATTTAAAAACATTGAGGTATTATATGAAAAGGACAACCTTAAAAACACCCTGGGTGAGGTTTTGGCCCAACACGGCAAAAAACAAATCCGCATTGCGGAAACCGAAAAATACCCGCACGTAACCTTCTTTTTTTCCGGGGGTAGAGAAGCCGCCTTTCCCGGAGAAAAACGCATTCTTTGTCCTTCCCCAAAGGTGCCAACCTACGATCTCCAGCCCGAAATGAGCGCTAGAGATATCGTCGATGCCATAGTTCCAGAACTCAACAAACGCGAAGCCGACTTCATTTGCCTCAATTTTGCCAATCCCGATATGGTGGGTCATACCGGTGTATTTGAAGCTGCAGTAAAAGCATGCGAAACCGTGGACGCTTGCGCCAAAGAAGTGATAGAAGTCGCCCTGCAAAACGAATATACCTGTTTGGTTTTGGCCGATCACGGCAATGTTGACTGTATGGTCAACAGCGATGGCAGTCCAAATACGGCGCACACCAACCAGCCCGTGCCTTTCTTTTTTATCGACAATACATTAAGGCCTAAATTGAAAGACGGAAAACTCGGCGATATTGCGCCCACCATACTTTCCTTATTGCGTGTATCTTTGCCGCCGGAAATGACGGGCAAAATCCTTATTTCCACCAACAGTGAACAAACCTACACGGCATGATCAACCCAGATGCAAAAATTATAGCCGTAGATTTTGACGGCACCATTGTAGAGGATCGCTATCCCAAAATTGGCAAGCCTATGCCCTTTGCGTTTGACGTATTGAAAAAACTGCAACAAGACGGTCATCGACTGATTTTATGGACATACCGTCACGGTTCTAAGCTTCGTGAAGCCGTGGAGTTTTGTGAAACCAACGGAATGACCTTTTACGCGGTAAACAAGAGTTTTGCCGAGGAAGACTACAGAAGCGATAAGATGTCTCGAAAAATAATGGCAGATGTTTTTATCGATGACCGCAATTTGGGCGGCATGAAAGGTTGGGGAGAAATTTACCAGCTGATCAGCGGAGAAATGAAGGAAGAGTACACCGCCACCAAAAAGAAAAAATGGAAATTATTTTAAAATGATTCACTACAAAACACCCGAGGAAATTGAAATCATGCGGGCGTCTGCGCTTTTGGTTTCCAAAACACTTGGCATGTTGGCCAAAGAAATAAAGCCTGGGGTTTCCTCACTTTATCTCGATCGCCTGGCCGAAACTTTTATCCGCGATCACGGTGGTGTTCCGGGATTTTTGGGCATGTATGATTTTCCCAACTCACTTTGCACCTCGGTAAACGAGCAGGTTGTACACGGCATTCCCTCCAAAAAACCGCTGGAAAACGGCGATATCATCAGCATAGATTGCGGTGTATTTATGAATAATTTTTACGGTGATCACGCCTATACCTTTGAAGTAGGCGAGGTTGATCCCGAAGTTAAGCGTCTGCTGAAAGTGACCCGGGAATGTTTGGAGCTGGGCATAGACGCCTGTCGGGTTGGCAACCGCATTGAAGACATCGGATATTTTGTGCAACAACATGCCGAGCAGCACGGATACGGCGTAGTCCGCGAACTGGTGGGTCACGGTTTGGGCCGCAGCATGCACGAAGATCCCCAAGTTCCGAATTACGGAAGGCGCGGACGGGGCAAAAAGATAAAAGATGGACTGGTGGTGGCCATCGAACCCATGATCAATTTAGGTACTCACAGGGTAAAACAATTATCCGACGGCTGGAGCATTGTCACGCTGGACGGAAAACCATCTGCACATTACGAGCACGATGTGGCCGTAGTCAATGGCAAACCTGAAGTGCTCTCTACCTTCGCTTATATTTATGAAGCTTTAGGCGAAACCCCGGAATCTCCGGTCACGGGTTCTGTGCCTTTGCCGTAAATATTATAAACCCCTTCGTGGATTCCCCCAACCACATAGACACATAGAGTACATAGATTTTCACATAGAGGTTATTTTAAACGCTAAAGCGTTTTGGTTTTTTAACCACAAAGGGCGCAAAGGAGGCGCAGAGCTTCGCAAAGCGGTTTTTCAAAAAAACTTATGTTTTCTATGTGCCTATGTGGTAAAAAAAGAACCACTTCGGATATCCCCAACCACATAGACAAATAGAGTACATAGATTTTCACATAGAGGTTTTTATAAAGCGTTTTTCAACCGCAAAGGGCGCAAAGGAGGCGCAGAGTTTCGCAAAGCGTTTTTTTGAAAAAACTTATGTTTTCTATGTGCCTATGTGGTAAAAAAAGAACCACGAAGTGGTTTTCCCTACCCCTCGAAGTGATTCCTTTCAACAGTTTTTAACCAAAGCTTTCCCGTTTGCGCTCTAACGCACCCTCACCTTCACCACATACCGTTTCTCCCCCACTACCTCAATGGTATATATGCCCGCGGGCAGACCTTGAATGGACAACAAAACATGACGCTCTTGTACCCCGGTTTCTTCCATACGGGAGCGGCGGACTTCCCGGCCTTGCATATCGCGTAAGATGATTTCGTAATTACCGGCGGCTTTTTCCAGTTTTACATTGACCTCATTTACCGCCGGATTGGGATACACCGACAACCCCGTTTCCAGCGCAGGCAACTCCTCCACCGAAAGCCAGCTATCGTGACAATGATTGGGACCAAAGCAGCCGTTACTGTCCAAGCGGAAGGCATACGCAAATTGATGGGGGTCTGTTGGGTGATTGCGGAAAGATGGTATGGTCGCTGTGCCTACACCCACAAAACCATTATCTATAGTGGGGATTACCGTTTCCGCAACAACAACATCACCTCCACTTCGCCGACCATCTTCAAAATAGGGCTCTTTCCACCAAAGACTATCGCCTTGTTCGCTTACCCGTAATACCACCGTATTATAACCTGGCAAAAAAATGGCTGCCGAAAAAACAAAACCCCCACTTTTTACAGGTTCCAAACTTCCAGGGCCTGCTTGTTCTATATCCGGTGAACCAATAAGTTTATCAATTAAAATATTGCCATCCCAATCAAACTTCACAAAGCGGTAATCGCCTTTCCACCACTGGTCTGTACACCAAAAACCATTGGGACCGCAATCCAAAACCCGAGAATACATGACCACTACGTTGCTGTCTTGAGCCAAGGCCAAATACGGTTGACCTCCCTGAATATTATAATTATCTCCCGGTGCCTTCTGAATATATGTTGGAAAAAAATGCTCCCAAATAATGGCTCCGGCACTATCAATTCGCGCAACATACTCATATTTATCGTTACCGACTCCCCGAATTCTTGCTGATCCCGAGATAAAAAATGTACCATCAGCTTTTGGTATGATATCATTAATTATTCTTGCTTTATTATCAGGTTCTTCCAATACTGCCTCCCAAATTATATCAAAATTGGGCGTAATTTTTGCGATATACCCTTGTAATGTCCAGGGGGTGGGTTGATATAAATATCCTGACAACAAAATATTGCCATCCTCTAGAGTTTTAATTTTTGACATGCTAAATCCTTCCCAACGGGTATTACCCGAATCAGGGTAAAACTGTCGAATTAATAAAGTATCTAGTTGAGGAAAAACTTGCCATCGAATAAGATATGCCTTGTCTGGTGCATTAAAAATATCATCTCTAACAAATGAAACAACAGTGCTGTCTGGTAAAGTAGCCATAGCTCCTCTTCGGCCCATAAAAGGATAATTAAATCTCGTAATGCTTAATGAATCAATCACATTACCATTCTTATTTATATGATAAAGTCGTATCCCATTATTCTCTTGAAAGTAGTTGTGGTTAGAATCAAAAACATAGGAGGTATCTGGAAGTTCTGTCACTGAATTAGCCCAAAACCCTGGATACACCTCAATAAACCCGTTCTCAAATTGCGCGTGCGCAAAACTGCAAAGTATGGACAAAAATACTGTTATATTAATAAGTTTCATATTGTATTATATAATAGCACCCCGAAAATTTCGGGGTGCTATAAAATTAACAAATTATTATTTACGTTGCTGAATTTGGAGCTTTTCCGTACCCAACAATTCGCCGTTTTCTCTGAAGAGTTTAAGCACATACATGCCTGTAGCCAATGATGGCAACTCGATGAGTTCTGCGCCTTCTACTTTGGCTTCAAAGCTGGAAGCGCATACCACCCTACCACTCATATCAAAAATTTGGTAGGTGGTTTTTCCACCAATACCGGTCGTTTGATAATGCAATGTGGTAAAATCATTTGCCGGGTTGGGGTACAACCTTAAATGATTAGGCGATTTTTTCTCCACTTTAGCCGGATCTTGTACATTTCGCTTATGTGGCGGACTGCCCATGGGATAATAGGTGGGGTCAACCAAAAGAGAATCTTGCAATCCTTCTAAGGCAAGCATAAAGTGTGCTGTAGCTGCTGCCGCATTTTGGCTTCCACTTTCGATGGCTTTTAGTGCTGCAATTTGCCCACTGCTCAGTGTATCATCTTTGGCAAATATAATTTCATACACTTCTTTGATGGCATCAAATTCATCTTTAAGAAAACCATTCCCTACGGCAGGATGTTCCACCATATCGTCCAATGCTTCACTCACACCGGATAAGCCTTCTGCATGGAGCAACAACGCTTTTTGCAAATAATAATGGGGCATATCCATCAGATCGTAAATGGCAATGGCACTATCTACGGCAGTTAATAATTCACCACTGGCGTAATCTTCGCCGAGCATGTCAATCAATTGGTTGGCCATGCGTTCAGCCTCCAATTGCTTGCCCACAATACGGGCTTGCAGTAATTGTTTGGCACCAATATAATCGGAACCGTTAAGAATATCATCAATCATAAACTGAGGCAGTGGAGGGGTGCGGTTGAGAACTTCATCCCAAACCGCCTGATTTATGTACGATTCCGGATTCTCAATAAGGATATTGCGCAAAAGAATATCCGGAAATCCCTCTCTATGAATGATTTCTATTAAGGCTTCCTCAGATAAATATGGAGATTCAGCCATGAGGTTGATGTATAAATCATAAAATTCGGATTCGGGCGTTGTGAAAATTTCTGCGATGAGTTCCGGTGTGCTTCCTCCATCTATTAAATCCCCAAGAAAAACTCGATCGCTTTCAATTTCTTCCATTTGTACGCGCAAGGAAGCCAGATCGGAAATGGTTACTCCGCCCTGATTTAAGTTAGATGGGCAAGAAATATGTTCAGAAAAATCGACATCAGCTGGAGAATTCACCACATCATGAATATGATCATACCTCGGCTCTACCCTTGGTTCTGAGATTGGGTCATGCGAAAAATAGATAATATCATAACTGCCGTCGGCATTGTACTCAAAATCATAATACCCACTGGTGCTGTTGGTATGGCTAAAACGATTTCCCGCAAGCAAATGGTTGATGATTTCATTTTGTTCATTTCGCTGAATCCGTCCCTGATATCCCGCCAGCGTATTCTGCTTGCTATTTATGGGTTCCGGAGCGTAAATATCGTACTCGCCATCCGTAAAGTCATTGCACCGCAATTGCAAGCCTTCGCGTGAATAATAATTATTACCATTATTATCCACCCCTACCCTATTGAATTCCAACGCTAGGATACCGAGATCGAGTTCTTCAAAGGTGTTTTTATAGATTTGGTCGGAGGCCGTGAGTGTATTATTAACAATTAGACCAATGGGTTCGCGAATTACACTGGGATTGGGATTGGGAATGGGAACTAGAAGTGGAGGTGGAGGCATCACCATTGCAGAGGCAATAGTAAATAAGTTTTCCTCAATGGTAAATGACCGGGAGTTGTGCACATACAGACCATAAGGATGGTTTGACATAAATGGGCTTTCTGTATTAACACCTTCCGGAATAATCAATGTGTTTTGTGTAAAAGTCAAATTATTTGATTGATCATTGAAATACGCACCATAGAAATTATTATAAAAAGTGGTGTTATTTACCCTTATTGACTTCAAAGGATGGCTTTTTTTACTTGAGGTAATCCCTCTTTGGTAACCGGCAATTATTGAAGGAAACGGCTCCATACACTCCGGATCATCACAAAATATATTAAGCGTGTAAGTTGCATCAATAGACACAATCGCATCTCCCCTATGTCCGTGAAAACCTTCTACATCGGTAATGGTGTTGATGAACTCACAACCGCGAATTTGGATACCGTTTACTTTATACATAGTAATACCCAGTGGTTTACTGGGAAAAGGATAATCATCATCGTGAATGATTTTACATTTTCTAAAGTATGACAAATCATTTGCAAGGTGGGTTCCGTGATTATTATAGTACCTTAGAAACTGAGCCGTTCTTCTACAATTAATAAACTCTGTGTCCTCAGCAAAAATAATAGAACCCATGCTGGAATAATCACCCACTTCCTCAGTACCAAAGTCTCTATGAAAATTATTGAAGGCATTGTGGGCTTTTACAATTTTAGCGTTTTTTAATTCAATCACTGCTTGATTTTGAAATGTCTGAGGAGCGCTTGAATTTCCTTGCCCATGAATCCCCTGCCAAGGCCAATAAGAATAATATCCCTCAAGGGATGTGTTTTCAACCAACAACTTGCTTCCAGCTTCCACACTTATTCCCGGTAAAAATTTACTATCGTCAAAAATAATTTCATTGTTGTAACCACTAGAAAGATCTTGGGTTCTCAAAATACCCTGAAAATGACCCTGAAAATAAGAAGGCCCATAAATCAATCCTGGAGCAAAATCAATCCTGTTATTTACGGTAAATGTGGCATTGTCTTTTACAACAATTCTTAAAGTTGCTGCCGGTTTATCCCAGGTAGTATTTGAATTAATTTCTGCAAACATTGGAACCAACATAAAATTATCAAAATCCAAGGTCGAGTTACTGGTTAAGCAATTATATAAATCCGCGTCATTAGCAAAATTATATCGAATTTTTCTTGCTTGCTCCTCCGTCAAGTTCCTTGTTAAAGTAATATTAGGATTATTTATGGTCATAATGTTTTTTAAATCAGCCACCATGTTTCCACCGGAAGTTTGACAAATAAAATCTCCCGAATAGTTACAGTTGTTTTCTTCTTCAACAAAATACCCAATTGACCCAGGCACTAATAAATGGAAATTAGTAGGGAAAAGACCCATTTGAATGCCTAACACCCCCCCTGTTGCACCAGTTAGGATTTCTTCAACGTTAGATTGATCGGGAAAAGCAATTGATGCGAGTAAAGCAGGAATACTTTCAAAATGGATGTGAACACCATTTGAAGAAGGATAACTGAAAAATGGACCATTGGTTAAAACAAGAACTGGATCAAAAATCGCAATATTTAAGGCATTTGGAGCTATGTTTCCAGATTGATTTGTAAAATAATCATGATGTAGCTCATCTAAATAATTCAAGCCTCCATAAACCTGATGGTTTATTTGATTTAAAAAATTGATTTGTATGTCCTGATCACCGTAAATTTCCTCCACCTCGCTAATGACGTTATCAATAACTGTGGCAGGCACAGAGTTTGTATTCAAGTGTACATAATGTATTTGTACATTTACTTCTATGATTCCGGGAATAAAGGGTACTGGCCAACGATATATATAGTTTTCTTGTAAGGCACTTTCAATTTCAGTGTCATAGGACACTCCATTACCAATTAAACTTTGGTCATGATAGGATAAATCCTCTGCGCCTCCGCTTCCATGTGGATGAATTAAATTATTAAAATTTGATGAAGACCTTTGACTCATGCCTTCATGAGGGCTAAGACAAAATAAAGCGAGGAATGAACCTGCAATGCAGAGTGCTTTCCTAAATTTGCTGGTGAGCTGGTGAGCTGGTGAGCTGGTGAGCTAAAATAAAACTTTTTCATGATTAAAAAAATTAAAAGATTAAAAAACTGTGTTCAAATTTAAAATATAATTTTGAAAATCAACGTGTTTTTGGTAAAAAATATATTAATTCATAGAAAGCCTTTAATAACGGTGGGTTGAGCGCAAGGCTAATAGGGAAAATTTGCGTGATTTGAAATTTTTTTACGCCCAAAAAAGTCGAATTTTTTCCTAAAATTAAAAATCTACGTTTCAAAATGGACAATTTTTACCTTGTGTGCTCATCTTAACCACCTATCATGAAAATTTATCCTCAATAGCAATCTGCACTCAAATCAGCTTTTTTTATATTAAGTCATATTACACGCGTGCAAAAACACTAAAGCGTTTTGTTTTTTAACCGCAAAGGAGGCGCAGAGTTTCTCAAAGCGTTTTTTCAAAAAAACTTATGTTTTCTATGTGTCTATGTGGTAAAAAAAGAACCACGAAGTGGTTTCCCCAACCACATAGACACATAGAGCACATAGAGGTTCACATAGAAGTTATTATAAAGCGTTTTTTAACCGCAAAGGGCGCAAGGGGTTTTTAAATTAAACTGCGTTTAACCCAATTGATAAAATCTTCTTTAATAAAAGCCCATTGTTTCTCCTGCAAACAAACAGGATCAAAGTCTTCATCAGCTTGATTAAAATTTGTGAAATTCTGAATAATTAATTCACGATCATGTGTATATGAATACCTTTTTTTGTGCAATTCCAGCATTCTTTCAAGTGTAAACATGGAATTAAGAGCATGCAAATCCCAAAAATCTTTTTTTCTACCTATGCGCTGTATTACATCTATCTTCATAGCAACAATTTCCTCAATACTTGCCATTCTAATTGAATCTTCAACTTTGAGTCTGCTCTAAAAAGTCTCTTTCTGCCAAAATCTTCCTTGTCGGTAGATTTTTGAATCCTCACTAACAGCTGGTTAGCTGCGGTTCAAAAATCCCCTCCGCGTCGATTTTGATTGAAATCATCCTTTTTAGAGTGGACTCAACTTTTAATTTTGAAACAAAAGCATCCGTATATTAGACATCTAACTTTATGTTTTTTTCTTTGCTTTCTCCCACAAAATACAAACGTCCTAATGCAGGCTCAATATCAAGAAAATCAACGTATTTGAAGTGGCTTTTTAAAAACCTGTTTATGGAATTAAAATCAACACTGCCGTATGTCACATCCGTAAAAAGGTCAATATCTACAGATTTCCGATGACCAATTTGCAAGCTTAGGGCTGTTCCTCCAACCAAACGAAAGGAATTCAACGATGTTGCCGTCATAAGCCTATATAAACATTCCAGAAGAAACGGATCAACAGTATGATAATAAAGCATGTTAGTCAAAAAAAATTACACCTCTGATTGTTCGCCTGTAATGGTAGCATTTATCTTTTCTCTGCCATAAAACCGCAATATTTCCTTTTTCTCTTCGGCATTACCTCGCTCAAAGACTCTATTAATAACAGCTTTATACTTCCTTTCCCAGTCTAAATTTTTAAAATCAGTATCCCAAAACAACGATGGCCTCAACAAAGAAAGATTCGGTTTATTAAGTTGATTTTTTTTGCGATTTTTTTCAATCTCATAATAGACCTGCAATACCGCTAATTCCCCTTCCTCAATATTTAATTTTTTTTCAATCTTAATTGCCAATGATGGATTCAAGGCCCGCTTTCCTTTTATAATTGCATTTATGGTTTGTGGGTGCTCATCAATTGACAAAGCAAAAGTTCGCTGCCTAATATTCCGTTTTTTAAGCAGTCGGGCTAAAACAAACCCCGGGTGTATTCCTCTATAACTTCTCATTGTGCAAATATAAGCAAATTTGTTTACTTTTAGATTCTCGTCATAAAGTCTATGAAAGGCGCGGATTTTAAACGAAGCATCATTAAACTGCACGCTAGCAACGCAAACATCAACGCACCCTCACCACAAACCGTTTTCCCCCAAAGAGCGCAGAGTTTCGCAAAGCGGTTTTTCAAAAACACCTATGTTTTCTATGTGTCTATGTGGTAAAACAAAGAACCACTTCGGAGATCCCCAACCACATAGACACATAGAGCACATAGATTTTCACATAGGGGTTATTATTAAACGCTAAGCTTTTTGCGCAAAGTAGGCGCAGAGTTTCGCAGAGCGGTTTTTAAAAAAATACTTATGTTTTCTATGTGCCTATGTGGTAAAAAAAGAACCACGAAGTGGTTTCCCCAACCACATAGACACATAGAACACATAGATTTTCACATAGAAGATATTATTAAACGCTGAAGTGTTTTGTTTTTTTAACCGCAAAGAGCGAAAAGGAGCCGCAAATTTTCGCAAAGGGGTTTTTCAAAAAAACTTATGTTTTCTATGTGCCTATGTGGTAAAAAAAGAACCACTTCGGAGATCCCTAACCACATAGACACATAGACACATAGAGCACATAGAGGTTCACATAGAGTTTTTATTAAACGCTAAGGTGTTTGCTTTTTTAACCGCAAAGGGCGCAAAGGAGGCGCAGAGTTTCGCAAAGCGTTTTTTTGAAAAAACTTATGTTTTCTATGTGCCTATGTGGTTAAAGAAAGAACCACGAAGTGGTTCCCCCGACTACTGAAAAACCTCCTCCACTACCTCCCGAACCAATTCGTACTCAAAACCCCGACTGAATAAAAAACCTATTAATTTTTGCTTCCGGGTATAGGGGTTGTTGTCTTTTATTTTGGGGTATTTCCACTCCGCAATCCTGCGAAGTTGGGACATATATTCTTCATCGTCAATTCCCGCCAAGGCAATATCAATACATGGCTGGGAAACATTTTTTAATCGAAGCCTATCCTTGATTTTCATCCGCCCCCAACCCTTTATCCTAAACTTTCCACTCGCAAAGGTTTCTGCAAATCGCAACTCGTTGACGTAATTGTTTTCAATCAACTCCACCATCAACAAATCAATCACCATGGGAATAAGTCCCATCTGCTCCAGCTTTTTCTTCACCTCCGATTGCGAACGCTCCTGATAAGCACAGTAACGCATGATGGCCTCACGGGCTTCCTGAATGTCATATTTTTTATAGGATTGCTGCATGGTTTTCTTTTACGGTCGAAATATAGTTATTTTTTTAAGAATGCTCCAAATACTCGGCAAAAAATCCCAAAGACTTTTGTAATTTCGCCCCTCATCTTTAAAAAAATCAATCCCTATGCGGAATACAGCTACTTTTCTCGGATTGGCAATCGTTGCAATTTCTTGTACCGAAAAACCCAAATCTCCCAAAGGCATGATTGTAGAATACCCGGAATCGCCAATTGTTGAGGCTGCCGACACCCTTTTTGATCAGGTTGTACCAGACCCATACAGATGGCTGGAAGATGACCTCAGTGAGGAAACAACAAACTGGATGGAAGCCCAAAACGAGGTGACTTTTGCCTACCTCGACCAAATCCCCTACCGGGAAAAGTTGCGAAAACGATTGGAAGAACTCAACGATTACGAAAAAATCGGAGCGCCTTTTGTCCGGGGAAATTATACCTATTTCTTCCGCAACGATGGCCTGCAGGATCAAAGTGTGCTGTATCGCCAAAATGAAAACGATAAAGACGAGGTGTTTATCGACCCGAATACTTTCTCGGAAAAAGGCACAACCTCACTCGGTGGTTTACACTTTACCAAAGACGGACAATTTCTCGCTTACCAAATTTCCGAAGGCGGTTCGGATTGGCGAAAAGTTATCGTTATTGATGTGGATACCAAAAAGGAAATTGACGACACCCTTACCGGAATTAAGTTTAGCAATATTTCCTGGAAAGGCAATGATGGCTTTTATTATTCCACCTACGAAAAGGTCGAGGGAAGCGAATTAAGCGCAAAAACAGATAACCACAAATTGTTTTATCACAAACTTGGCACCCCACAGTCCGAAGATAAAGTTGTGTTTCAAGGCGCTGATGGCCCCCGCAGATATGTCAGCGGATCCATTTCCGAAAACGGGTATTTTCTCATCATTACTGCTGCCGTGTCAACCACGGGAAATGAATTGTATATTAAAGACTTGAGAAATCCCCGGTCTTCCATCGTTAGGCTGGTTGACAACTTCGACAACAACCACCGGATTGTTCACGTGGAGGGCGAAACGCTCTACATTTCTACCAACCTCGATGCGCCAAACCGCCGATTGGTAAAAGTTAATGCCAGGGTTGGAACCCCCGACAATTGGGTCGATTTTATTCCCGAAGGTGACCTGCCGCTTAATGTTTCTTCCGGTGCGGGAAAATTCTTCGCTACTTATCTAAAAGACGCCACCTCGCAAGTCATGCAGTACGATTTGAAATCGGGACTGGAATGGGAAATTGAACTGCCCTCAATCGGGACTGCCGGTGGGTTTTCAGCCCGTTGGGAAGACGATATCATTTATTACAGTTTTACCAATTACGTGTATCCCTCTACCATTTTCACCTACAATCCGAAAACCGGAGATTCGGAACTTTTCCGCGCTTCAAAGGTCATGTTTGATCCTTCGGCATTTGAATCACGTCAGGTTTTTTACCACAGTAAAGACGGCACCAAAATACCCATGGTCATAACCTACAAAAAAGGCCTTGAACTCGACGGCAACAACCCCACGATGCTTTATGGCTACGGCGGTTTTAACATCAGTTTGACGCCCACATTCAACACCTCCATCGTAGCGTGGCTAGAACAAGGCGGTGTGTATGCGGTGGCCAACATTCGCGGTGGAGGAGAATACGGCAGGGCCTGGCACGATGCGGGCATCCGTACCCAAAAGCAAAATGTATTCGACGACTTTATCGCCGCAGCCGAATATCTCATCAAAATGGATTATACCAAACCCGCCCGATTGGCCATTAGTGGTGGCAGCAATGGCGGACTTCTGGTAGGCGCATGTATGACCCAGCGTCCCGAATTGTTTGCCGTGGCTCTTCCTGCAGTGGGTGTACTCGACATGATCCGTTATCACACATTTACCGCAGGTGCCGGATGGGCTTACGATTACGGAACCGCTGAAGACAGCGAGGAGATGTTGAACTACTTACTCGGGTACTCTCCCTATCACAACCTAAAAAACGGTCAAAACTATCCTGCAACCTTAGTCACCACTGGCGACCACGACGACCGGGTGGTGCCTGCGCACTCATTTAAATTCGCGGCAAGACTGCAATCCGTAAATGATGGCCCCAATCCGTCACTCATCCGAATTGACATGGATGCCGGACACGGCGCGGGAAAATCCACTTCCATGTCGATCAATGAAACGGCGGATAAATTTGCTTTTGCACTCTTCAATATGGGGATAAAAGATCTGTAATGCGCGCCTTGGTTCAGCGGGTAAAAAATGCGAAAGTGGTGATTGATACCAAAACGGTGGGAGAAATCAATGCCGGTATGCTCATATTTTTGGGTATTGAGTCGGAGGATTCCGAAGCCGATGTGGCGTGGTTGAGCCATAAGTTATCCGGCTTGCGAATTTTTTCAGATGACCAAGGGAAAATGAATCTCTCGCTGATGGACTGTGGTGCTTCGGCACTTATTGTGAGCCAATTTACCCTTCATGCATCCACCAAAAAAGGCTTTAGACCATCATTTGTAAAAGCCGCCCACCCAGATCATGCATTGCCAATATACCAAAAATTTATTTCCGATATGCAGCACTCATTAGGCGAAGACAAAGTGGCTTGTGGTGTTTTTGGTGCCATGATGGACGTACATTTGTGCAACGATGGCCCGGTAACAATTATGTTGGATACCAAAACAAAGGAATAGGTTTTACGATGACGGCGAATGCCTTAAAACAATAGGAAATGACGAAATTCTTTCAGTGCGCTTTTTTGGTTCAACTCACAATAGTTCCATTTTTAATCTTTGGTCAGCAAACGGATCGAAGTGCAAAATTTAAGCAGTTGTACGAAGAGCTGCCTACCGCCAATAGTTACCGAACTGCGGCTGGTGCGCCCGGCCACGAGTACTACCAGCAAAAGGCCGACTATGATATGGACATCCGCCTTGACGACGAAAAGCAGCGTATTTACGGGGAGCAAACCATAACCTATCACAACAATTCCCCGGATGAGCTCACTTACCTTTGGGTACAGCTCGACCAAAATATGCGTGCCCGAAACTCCATGACCAAAAAGATTGAAACCAATGCCTTGAGCGAAAGGGTTTCCACGGCACAACTCAAGCGCATGCTCAACGATTTTGACGGCGGATTTAAACTGGAATATGTACAACAAACCAATGGTCGGGAATTGCCCTATACGGTAAACCACACCATGATGCGTATCGACTTACCCCAACCCCTAAAATCCGGGGGCAAATTTTCCTTTAAAGTCAAATGGTGGTATAACATCAACAACAGAATGGAAATCGGTGGTCGCTCCGGATACGAATACTTTGAAGACGACGACAATTACCTGTACACCATTGCCCAGTTTTTCCCAAGAATGGCAGTTTATAATGAGGTAGATGGCTGGCAAAACAAACAGTTTTTGGGCACCGGAGAATTTACCCTTCCTTTTGGGGATTATAAAGTCAACATCACCGTGCCGGCAGACCATGTGGTTACCGCAACCGGTGTTTTAAAAAACGAGAGTTCCGTGCTTACCCGCACACAAAGAAACCGCCTGAGTGAAGCCCGAAAAAGCAATACCCCGGTTTTGATTATCACAGAATCAGAGGCGCTGGAAAACGAGAAATCACGGGCCAAAGACAACAAAACCTGGACTTTCGAAGCCGAAAACGTTCGGGATTTCGCCTTTGCCTCTTCCCGAAAGTTTATTTGGGACGGCATGAATCAAACGGTGGGCAATAAAAACGTGCTCTGTATGAGCCTATACCCCAAAGAAGGAAATCCCCTTTGGGAAAAATACTCCACCAAAGTAGTCGCCCATACCGTACGGGTTTATTCCGATCACACCATCGACTACCCATATCCTGTGGCCATTTCGGTCCACACCAAGTGGATTGGGATGGAATACCCCATGATTTGTTTTAATGGCGGTCGTCCTGAACCCGACGGCACCTATTCCGAAGCCACAAAATACGGAATGATTGGGGTGATCATTCACGAAGTGGGTCATAATTTCTTTCCCATGATCATCAATAGCGACGAGCGCCAATGGACGTGGATGGACGAAGGTTTAAACACCTTTATGCAATTTATCACCGAGCAGGAATGGGACGTCAATTACCCTTCACGCAGGGGGCCATCTCACAAAATTGTGGACTACATGAAAGGGGATAAAAACGGAATGGTTCCCATCATGACCAATTCCGAAAGTATTTTGCAATTTGGCAACAACGCTTATGGAAAAGCAGCTACAGCCCTAAATATTTTGCGAGAAACCATAATGGGTAGGGAACTCTTTGATTACGCTTTTAAAGAATACGCCCGAAGGTGGGCATTTAAACATCCCACGCCTGCGGATTTTTTCAGAACCATGGAAGATGCCTCCGCGGTAGATTTAGACTGGTTCTGGCGGGGCTGGTTTTACTCTACCGACCACTGCGACATCGCCCTCGACGATGTGCGTTGGTACCAAATAAACACCAAAAACCCCGAAGTTGAATTTCCCATTGCGCGGCAAAACACCGAAACCGAAAACCGGGGCATTACCTTCAATCGCAATGCGAAAAACCCCGATCGGACCGTTGTAGCCCGCGATCCCGAAACCCGTGACTTTTATACCGATGTAGATCGGCACAAAGTCACAGCCTTGGATCAAAAAGACTATCAACGTTACCTCGCAACCTTAGACGATGATGAACGAGCATTATTGGACACCAATCTGCATTTTTACGAATTGCATTTTCGCATGGTTGGTGGATTGGTCATGCCCGTAATATTGGAGTTCACCTTTGAAGATGGAAGCCGTGAAGTCGTTCGCATCCCTGCGGAAATTTGGCGAAAAGGCGACACCTCTGTTTCTAAGGTGTTCTTTTTTAAGCAAGAAGTCGTTGCGGTCGTTCTCGATCCTTTTTTAGAAACCGCCGACACTGACCGCAGCAACAATTACTGGCCACCAAAAGTACAACCCACCCGATTCGAGCTTTATAAAAGCCAAGGTTCAGGGAGATACGGTCGTCGTCCTGCAGAAAATCCCATGCAACGCGCCAAGCGAAATGAGGACTTAGAGTAATCATTAAAACGTTAAATTGTTTGCTTTTTTAACCGCAAAGGGCGCAAAGGGGACGCAGAGCTTCGCAAAGAGGTTTTTCAAAAAAAACTTATGTTTTCTATGTGCCTATGTGGTAAAATAAAGAACTACTTCGGAGATCCCCAACCACATAGACACATAGAGCACATAGATTTTCACATAGAGTTTTTATTAAACGCTAAGGTGTTTGCTTTTTCAACCGCAAAGGGCGCAAAGGAGGCGCAGAGCTTCGCAAAGGGGTTTTTCAAAAAAAACTTATGTTTTCTATGTGTCTATGTGGTAAAAAAAGAACCGCGAAGTGGTTTCCCCAACCACATAGACACATAGAGCACATAGATTTTCACATAGAAGATAATATTAAACACTAAAGCGTTTTGTTTTTTAACCGCAAAGGAGGCGCAGAGTTTCGCAAAGGGGTTTTTCAAAAACACCTATGTTTTCTATGTGTCTATGTGGTAAAAAAGAACCACGAAGTGGTTTCCCCAACCACATAGACACATAGAGCACATAGATTTTCACATAGGGGTTTTCAAAAAACCCCTATGTTTTCTATGTGCCTATGTGGTAAAAGAATAAACCACGAAGTGGTTTCCCCTGAATACCGAGGTAACAAAAACACAACATTCAACCCTTAACCTTAACAATACGGTTATTTTAATCCCCATAATTTTATCCCCTGAAAAATGTGCAAAACAAAGAATCTGTTTTTTTGGAAAAATGAAGAAGAACACCGCACTTGCTTGTTTTTTTACAGCGTTAATCGTTCAGGCCGGAATCTCTGCCCTGTACTTTTTCCAACGTCAGCCATTTCTGTTTACCAAAAAGGATGTCCTGGCTTTTGTGGAAACACCGGATTTTAAACTGAAAATCGCCACCATTGGGGCCATCACCCTGTTTGTGTTCTTGCGGTATTTATCACAAAACCTCCTCGGCGTTTTTGTTATGGTTCTGCTGATTTTTACCCTACAATTGGCTCAAGTTCTGGATCTGTTATTATTCGTTGCGTTTGATTGAGGTTTCCGGAAAACCAGCCGCTCCACAATATTTTGCAGATTTATCCCGCCAAAATAAAATATCCGGGTAAAATCGCGCTTTGTAAATTCTCCCCCTACCCTTACCTTTGCTTTTTTACAAATAAAAACCGGGTAATGGCCAATCCGCCATTTCTTCGACAATCAACATTTAAGCATGAGTAAAGCATATCTCGAACAAAACAAACAACGCTTTTTAGACGAACTGATTGAACTGTTAAAAATCCCGTCCATCAGTGCAGATTCTGCCTATGCCAAGGATGTTAGAAAAGCTGCCGAGATGCTTGCAAAACGCGTTGGGGAAGCCGGAATTCCAACAGTCGAAATTGTCGATACGCCCGGTCATCCCATTGTGTATGGTGAAAAAATTATCGACCCCGATTTGCCCACCGTTCTGGTCTATGGACATTACGATGTTCAACCCCCCGATCCGGTCGATCTGTGGGACTCCCCACCATTTGAACCGGTGATTAAAAAAACGGACATCCATCCCGATGGGGCAATTTTTGCCCGCGGCGCCTGCGATGATAAAGGTCAAATGTACATGCACGTTAAAGCTTTGGAAATTCTCAACCAAACCAATAGCTTGCCCTGCAATGTTAAACTTATGATTGAAGGTGAAGAAGAGGTGGGTTCTGTCAATCTGGCCTGGTTTCTCAAAAATCATAAATCCCGCTTGGGCTGCGATGTGATTCTCATTTCCGATACCGGCATTATTGCCAACGATACACCTTCTGTTTGTGTTGGACTGCGCGGTTTGAGCTATGTTGAAGTGGAGGTAACCGGTCCAAATCGCGATTTACACTCCGGATTATACGGCGGTGCTGTTGCCAATCCACTTAATATGTTGGCCAAAATGATTGCTTCCCTTCACAACGAAAAGGGACAAATTACCGTCAAAGGTTTTTACGATGATGTAGAAGTGCTGAGCGACGATATGCGGGCCGAAATGGCCAAAGCGCCTTTCAGCTTGGAGCGCTATAAAAATTCCATTGGTATTCCTGCTGTATTCGGAGAGGAGGGATTCAGCGTAAACGAACGCACTTCCATTCGACCTACTTTAGATGTAAACGGAATGTGGGGCGGATACATCGGCGAAGGTGCCAAAACGGTGATTCCCTCAAAAGCTTATGCCAAAATTTCCATGCGTCTGGTACCCTTTCAAGATCCCGAAAAAATCACCCAGTTGTTTACAGACCACTTCAAAAGCATTGCGCCTGAAGGTGTCACCGTTAAAGTCACGCCGCATCACGGAGGTATGCCGTATGTGGCACCTACTGACACACCCGGATACCAGGCAGCCAGTGATGCCATGGAAGCGGCGTACGGAAAAAAACCCATACCAGTCCGCTCGGGTGGAAGTATTCCCATCGTTTCGCTTTTTGAGCATGAACTTGGGGCAAAATCTATCCTCATGGGCTTTGGCCTCGACTCCGATGCCATTCACTCACCCAATGAACATTACGGGCTTTTTAATTACTTTACAGGCATCGAAACCATCACCCGGTTTTATCCGAATTTTGTAAAATACAACCGTGAAGGGTAAATTACATTATTGGGAAACTCGAAACCGACCATTACAGCCGCTTTCGCAAACTACTGAAAAACTCGGGGGTAATGCCGAGGTATGATGCAATGTGCTTTTGTGCCACCATCAATTCAAGCTTGGGAAAACGCGTTCGAAAAGCCTTGTACTTCTCCTCTGCATTGGCCGAAATTTGGCGCATGACTCGTTTCTGATTTGAAACCAAACTGTTTTGAAAAATCTTTCTAAAGTACCTTTCAAAAACGGGATGTGCCTCGCAAAGGGTTTCAAATTGATTTTTGGAAAACATATACACCTCGGTATCTGCCAGTGCTTTAATGGAATAATCTGAGGGTATCTCATTGGTAATGCCTTTGATGTCCCCAGTCCACCAACCTGAAAACCCAAACATCAAAACATGGTCGTAGCCGTTATCGTCGGTTAAATAGGTCATCAGGCAACCCGACTCGATAAAAACAAATGAACAGGGTTCTTCTCCCTGATGAATGACAAAACTGTTCTTTTTAAAATGGCGCTTTTCAGCCTGACCAAATAAATCATTTAATGCCTCATCCGAAGCATCAACATAACTTTTGACAACGGCCCGCAGATCTTTGGGATCAAAAAGATCAATGGTCATTAGTGTCCAAAATTGCGGTTTTCTTCACTATCTGATTCCGACTTCTTTTTCTTGATTTGGGCAGATTTTTTGGCCATTTCCTTTTCATGAGCTTCCTCCCCTGCATTCGCATAATCGCGAAGTTTATTCCCCACAAAGGTGCCTTCAATAATCTGACTTTGGAAGTCCTTCATGGCAGAAGGAGAATGTGGAATCAAAATGGAGGTGTTTTTAGAATGCGCCCCAACATTGTTGAGGGTGTCAAAGTATTGGGTCAGCAATACAAACTGCATAACTTCCTCGTGGGTTACATCTTTTAAGGTGCGCTGGAAATCTTCAACCGATTCTTTAAAACCCCGGACAATTTCCAGACGTTGGTTGGCAATTCCCTCCCCGGAAAGTCGTTTGCTCTCCGCCTCAGCTTCGGCCTCCTTCACCACACGAATTTTATATCCCTCAGCCTCTTCCATGGTGGCGTATTTTTCGCGCTTGGCAGCATTGATTTTGTTCATGGCCACCTTGACGCGATCGTCTGGATCGATATCGGTAATCAGTGTTTTTACAATTTTAAACCCGTACTCCTCCATGGCATCGCGTAAATTCTGAGCCACGGCCAGGGCGATGTCTTCCTTTTTGGCAAATACATCGTCCAAATCCATTTTGGGTACTTCGGAGCGCACATCATCAAATACATAAGAAGAAATCTGGTTGCGTGGATTGTCAAGACTGTAAAACGCCTCACGAACTCGTTCGGATTTGACTTGAAACTGTACACTTACTTTCAATTTGACAAATACATCATCTTTGGTTTTGGTTTCAACCTCCACGTCCAATTGCTGCACACGAAGATTAACAACCCCGGCTTTTCGGTCAATAAACGGTATGATCAGACCTATCCCCGGTCTGGCAATTCGGGTGAATTTGCCCATTCTCTCAATGGCCACTGAGGTTTTTTCCTTTACGATAATCACCGCCTTAAAGATGACAATTATACCAACGAAAACGTAAATTAAATTATAGTATTCCATGCTTTTCTGTTTTAAATTAAAACTGTTTTGGTGTTTTACAATAACTTGTCAAAAATACAAGCCGTTAACCTAAAGTCCAAGGGTTATTTTTTCGACAGCGATTTGGCGTGGCTAGTTCATTAATTCCAACAACAAATCAGCATCCACCAATTTGGTGTTCTGGTCTTCGGCCATTTGTAAAATGTCATCGGCCAGCTTTTGCTTTTTCTGTTGAAGTTGATAAATCTTCTCCTCAATCGTGTCGATTGATAAATACTTTCTAACCGTTACACTTTCTTTACGTCCCATCCGGTGTGCCCGGGCAATGGCTTGCGCCTCAGCCTGTGGATTCCACCACGGATCGGCGAGCAAAACATAATCTGCCGCCGTGAGATTTAACCCCACTCCACCGGCTTTTAAACTCATGAGTAAAACCATCCCTTCCTCGCTATTCGAGAATTCGTCCACGGCTTGCTGACGCCGATTTGCAGACATGCTTCCGGTGTATTTCAGGGTGGGAATGGACTCAAGCGATTCCTCAATTAAATCCAAATAAACCGTAAACGAAGAAAACACAAGGGCCTTTTTTCCCGACTGACAAATTTGCGTAATGTCGTTTATCAGCTGATCATGCTTCCCAGAACCGCCTTCTTCCCCAACCATTTTTGGATGATTGGCGATTTGACGAAGTTTGGTAAGTCCATTTAGAATGTAAATATTCAGATTGGATTTTACACTTGTGTCGCCATCTTTGGCCTCTAAAATAATATTTCGAACCTTGCTTTTGGTTTCCTCGTACGCGCGATCTTGTTCGGCATCCATTTCACTATAAACAACTTGCAGGTCGAGTTCCGGCAGATCTTTAGCCACCATGTTTTTGGTCCGACGCAGCAAAAACGGTCCCAATGTCAACTTTAATTGGGCCAACGCATCCTCATTGCTTTCTCGTTCGATGGGATTCCTGTAATTGGCGGCAAACACCTCTTGTTTTCCAAAAATTTCGGGTTGTAAAATCGAAAAAACACTCCACAAATCGTTTAGGCTATTTTCAACCGGTGTGCCCGATAAAGCGATGAAAAATTCCGCATAGAGTTTTTTAACTGCGTGGTAAATCTGCGACTGCGGGTTTTTCACCAATTGTGATTCGTCGAAAACCACAAGGGGGAAATGCGTTTTTGAAAAAACCTGAACATCAGAACGCAGGGTATGATAGGAAACAATAATCAAGTGGTAATCTGAAAGGTCATCCACAGAATCGGCGCGATTAGGACCCGCGTGTATGACAGATTTTAATTGTGGGAAAAACTTCTGTACCTCCCGTTGCCAATTGATGGACAAAGCCGGTGGAACCACAATAAGAGCCGGGGAAAACCTATCATCCCCGGAAGTCATCGGTTCGTCAAAAAGGGAGAGTTGTAACGACTGTCTAATTTTTTTTGATCCGGTTTTGATGATTTCCGCATGGTGAAGCGCAGCAACAAGTCCCAATACCTGAAGGGTTTTGCCCAATCCCATTTCGTCCGCCAATAAAAACCCCTTTTGTCTGGAAAAAACATGAAGCATCTGTGCAATGGCTTGCATTTGATATGTCCGATAGGAAAAGGAATTGGGGTGGATCAGGGTAAGTTTTTCGGGTAAGGTAATCGGTATTTCTTTGGGATATTCCTCAAGCAGATGTTCCAAACTTCGGTGTATTTTAATGCCCTTCCGACTTTTAACCCCATGGTTGTACAAGCGTTCGGCGCGGGCCTTCCAAGCTTCGGGGATGAGGAACATTTCGCCATTGGGTAGTTTCAAAAAATCCCAACCATTTTTTATCGTCTCGGCCAAAGTGGCAAAGGCAATTTCATAATCGCCAACCACTATAACAATTTCTACATCAAACCAATCCATGCTTCCTTCCCCTGTGGAAACATTAAATTTTGCTTTGGACATATTAACTGATTTCCCCTTAAATGTCCAGCGTTTTAATTCAATTTCGGGATGTTTTTTATTCCGAAAATCATCTATCCAAAACCGGATATCTTGTAAATTTTGATTTTTAAAGACTTTAAAACTGCCCTCCAACGGTGTTCCTGTGTTAACCAACGATTGATGTGCAGCCTCCACTTCATGATTCCGAATAATTTGCTGAATTTTCCGAATACCACCTTCCTCGATTATCCGCGAGAATTGGTTTTTTTGCAAATCGGGGTCGATTTTTTTAGGTCCGTATTTATGCGCAAAATGACAGCCCCATTTTCCGGTGAGAATATGTTTCTCAATAGTGAGAATGGTTTTTTCCGGTCGATCTATGCGCTGTGTTTCCAGGCCGTCCGTAAAAATATCCAGCGCATCCCTTTCGGTCATGGGCGCAATGAATTTTTCGAGATAATTGTCGAAGCTACGCTCCGGAATGTTGACGGTTTCCTTTTTTGTGAAAGGCAAAAGAAAACTGGCTTTGGCATCGGGGATATGTAGAAGTAGATTGTCCACAACACACCAAGCCGGGCTGTTGACCAAAATTCGCAAATCTTTTCCCAACAAGAAAACCTTTTTACCGTAAACCATTAGTTGAAGTCGGTAGGTGATATTATTTTCCGCTTTGACAAAAAATGCTTGCAAACTTGTGTCGGGCGCATAAACACACCGCATTTTATCCACGGGTTCGTCTCGCATCACATCCTTTCCAAAAGCAAGGTTTTCCCGGGCAATGATTTCCAACAATTTGGCTATTCGTCCTTTTCTTTTTTCCAAGAGATAATCTACTTGAGGTTTATTTTTCTCTTTGGAAAGAAAGGTTTTTAATTTGTCCGAAGAAATATTGAGATGCCCGAGAAAATAGGGCAATTCCAATTTTTCAATCAGGGCAAAACATCGCTGGAGGGGTTCAATATTCTCACTTATGGATAATTCATCGAGGTGATGGGAATGAATTTGCCGAACCACATAACCGGTTTTTTCATCAACCCAGTAAGCCACGGGAATTTTTTCCAGTATTTCGTGATTTTGCAAAGAAAAAATAATGGACATATTGGGCAAAAAAATTATAACACAGGCGTCATAGTTGTATCACTTGAACCAACAGAAAACTGGAATCTACCTACCTGCCACTGATTTAAAGTATCCATATAATTCACCTCCAACTCATAACCTATATTTCGAATTACAGCAAAGTCAAATATAAACCCAAAACTCGCCCCGGCATCAAAACTTCCCACATTTAAATTACCGCATTCAAGCAAATTACACTGTGCATTATTTGCCTTTTGCTGATCTAAAAAAGGCTCCATGTTAAAAGTGATATTTCGAGTAGCTTTTGAGCGCTGCAAAATAAAACTATTTATTTTATCCTCATAAATTCTTCTCCTAAAATTACAATTTGGTGTTGTCTCATCTTCCTGAAAAACGCCGGACACCTTAAAATGCGTGGTATTATATTCCTCACTAAAAATATATTCTTCTACATATCCTTGTTCATTTGTCTCAATCTGATAAATTGTGGTATAATCTGACCCGCTAATGAAGTCACTCCTATACCGTTGAATATGGACGATTTGATTTGGAATGGGGGTTTTACCATCTTTCTCGTACAAGGTAACTTCCAATTTGGTGAGCTTGTCTCCTTCATCACAAGAAGAAAAACAAACTAGAGTGGTCAAAAGAGCAAAAAATGTTTTTTTCATGAAAGCATGGTTTTATTTAGTGTAAAACGACCTTTTTCGATCATTAATAAAAGCGATAGCTCATTCCAAATTGCAACATGGGTGCAAAGTGAGTTTGGTGGTTAAACAATCCAAAAGAGCCCATTTGCCGCAAAGTGGAACGCGAGTCTTCAAGGCTTAAACGTCGAGTGCAATGTTCGTGTACGCCCGCGTTGTTATACCCCATACGCAAATAACCAAAAAAACCTGCTTGTGCCCAAATGTCTAACTTTTGGTGCTTGCCAAAAAGGGGAATTACAGAACCAATACGGTAATGAAATCCGGCCCGCATATTATATGAGTTAAATTCCCGGTTTTCTACTTCAGCACAACGACAAATACTTCCAACCATTTCCGGTTCTATGCATAAAATCTGATTATGCCTAAAGGGTAAATATCCAATACTGCCGTTCCAACTGTAATATGATTTGCTTTTTGGATATCTGGTTTTTCGCAAGCCATAGGTCAACTCCAAACTTGGCATGGCCTGTACTTGGGCATCAAAATAATTGAGGGTAATATTTTCTGCATTTCGCATAACAACCCCAACACCTATATCGAGACTTAATTCACGAACTCTATCATCAAAATTCTGATGAACAGAGATATTGACCGCCGGATGACTTCGGGCAAAGGAAAGCAAATTGGTTTGAAAACTGAATTTTTCCCCCGAATGAATTTGCCCTTGAACAAATAAAATAGAAGTACTAAGGGCTAAAGTTAAAATAAAATGTTTCATTAGTTCTATATGGTTTTTCAGCGGTCTAATGGAACCCACTATTGATCATTTTTCTGTGTGTGAACGTTTTTCTCATGTGGGTTTCATTAGTTCTATATGGTTTTTCAGCGGTCTCCCAATTGTTGTCTGGATGAACTCATTTGTGCCGTGGCAAACATATAATAAAAATCTTACATTGACAAGACATTTTTACACCGTAGTGAAATTTTAATTACTTTATTCCAGTGTTTAACGAATTAATCGTAAATTTTACATCAAAATAAAAATAGTTTTTTAAAAAAATGCATCAATAAGCCTTCGTAAACTTTAAAACGATCAGCGTGACAGTAGTCACTGTGGGTGGAGTGGAGCGTTTCAATCTTTGCATTGTGAAAAGATTAGCCTTTTCACCAACAAAAATAATACAATGAGTTTGTTCCAAAAAGCCCTTTTCTGCCAAAATCATGCTTTTTGGAGTGGACTCAACAATTGAACATCAAAATGGAACCAATAAAAATTCTATTACCAACAGACTTTTCTCCCCAGGCTGAGCACGCTTTGGTGTTGGCTAGGAAAATTGCCGAAAAAGTCCCTGCAAACCTCGAACTTTTACACATCATCCCCTGTCGGACGGAAGCCAGGCTAAACGAAAGCGGACAAGTGGAAGTAGAAGAGGACAGTGTACAGGGCTACCTTAATGCACAAGTTGTGGCTGCTCGCAAAGGATTTGAGATGTACAACACCTCCGCGTTTTCGTCAGTCAAACACGATATCGTTTTTGGCCCCATCGCTTCTACAATTGTAATGAAAACCCCAAAAGGTGCGTATGACCTAATCATTATGGGCACCAAAGGAGCTTTCGGAATGAAGGAGTTTTTTAGTGGATCCAGTACCCAACAAGTGGTTCGAGGTTCCCAAACCCCTGTTCTCAGTTTAATGTGTGATCGTTCCGACTGGGATGTAAAAAATGTTTTGCTCATTCATCAATTGGACAACAAACAGGCGCAAATTCCCAAAGCCTTGAAAGCGCTGGTCAAGGCTTTCGGATCCACTTTACATATTTTTAGCAACAATGACCCCAAGTCGGCGGTTAGCGAATCCGCTATGAAGGACTTTCTGGAGAAAGAAGGACTTTCGGAGGAAAATACCGTTATTCATCCAAATGGAATTAGTGAGCAGCAGATTATCCACTTCGATCAACGCTACCAAATGGACCTAATCGCTGTAGCTACTGAAGGACGTTCTGCACTATCGCAGATTTTCCGCGCCGATGTTGCTGAAAAACTAGTAAATCACATGTACAAACCCATTATGTCCTTCCACATCTAAAATGGCTTTGTAAAAACGCAATAAGGATTTTTCGTTTATTCAACAAAGCATTCTAAATGCCTTAATTGTCAATTATTTGCTTTCTCCTATAGGATGAAAGTACCGATGGCTTTTTTCCAAATTCAAAAATAAAAACACACAAAACAATGATCGATTTCTTGATAAAACCTTGGCCCTGGCATTTCTCGGGCCTTGTAATTGGCCTCATAATGATGGTGCTGTTATTTTTCGGAAAATCTTTTGGTTTTTCTGCAAACCTTCGCACCATTTGCACCATTGCCGGCGGTGATAAAATTGCCGACTTCTTTAAATTCGACTGGAAAAAACAAACCTGGAATTTGGTGTTTCTTGGGGGAGCGGTTTTGGGCGGTTTCATCGCCAATCAATTTCTCTCCGACGGATCGATTGTCGCCATTTCTGAAAACACCATTGCTGATTTGGCCGCACTGGGCATTTCGGCGCCCACGGAAATTCAGCCCACGGAAATTTTTAGTTGGGACTTTGCTACCTCATTCAAGGGTATTCTGTTTTTAATCATTGGTGGTTTTCTGGTGGGATTTGGCGCCAGATACGCAGGCGGGTGTACATCAGGTCACGCCATTAGTGGTTTAAGTGATTTGCAATTACCCTCCCTTATTGCCGTGGTCGGATTTTTCATCGGTGGACTGCTAATGACATATCTCATTTTACCTCTCATTTTATAAAAATGCATCATGTTGAAGTTATTCAAGTTTTTAATTACGGGCATTCTATTCGGAATTGTCATGACGAAATCAGAAGCCATTTCGTGGTTTAGGATTCAGGAAATGTTTCGCTTCCAATCGTTCCACATGTACGGAATAATATTTACCGCCGTCGCTATAGGATTACTGGGCGTACAAATCATCAAGCGTTTTAATGTTCGTGATATTGGCGGCAACCCGATAATCTTTAACCCCAAGGACATGAGTATCCCTCGATACCTAATTGGCGGCACCATTTTCGGCTTGGGTTGGGCCATGACCGGTGCTTGTCCGGGCCCTATGTTTGTCAACTTTGGTTACGGATATGGCATGATGGTACTCATCATTATAGGGGCACTTGCAGGCACCTTGATGTATGGCGTATTGCGGAAACGGCTACCCCACTAGGAACTTACAAAAAACAAGAAGATTTTCGGAAAATTCCACAAACCCTGAGTAAAGTCATATATCTGTCCAACTCGTCATTTTATCTTTGTCCAGCAAAATAAAAAGTTGCCCAAAATCTTATTTTATGAAAGAGCAACAACCATATAGTGACGAATCATTCCGCGACTCCGTTGGGTTTATTGGCAAGGATGGACAGCGCAATTATATTTACCCGAAAAAGCCAAAGGGTGATTTTACAAAGTACAGAACCTATCTCAGCTGGGGATTATTGGTGTTTTTATTTGCGGGACCTTTTATTAGAATCGGCGGGCAACCCATGCTACTCTTGGATGTTATAGGGCGAAAGTTTGTCATTCTCGGGCAGGTGTTTTGGCCGCAAGACTTCTACTTACTGGTTATTTTACTTATTTCACTGGTTATTTTTGTGGTGGTCTTCACAGCTGCTTTTGGTCGGATTTTTTGTGGTTGGGTTTGTCCCCAAACTATTTTTCTCGAAATGGTATTTCGTAAAATCGAATATTGGCTCGATGGGGATCGAGGACAGCAATTGCGGATTGCCAACATGCCGTGGAACGCTGAAAAAATTCGCCGCAGATTGGTAAAGTGGAGTTTGTTCTTTGTTATTTCATTTTTAATTGCCAACACCTTTCTGGCTTATCTCGTAGGAAGTGAACGGGTTATCGATATGATTTCCTCAAACCCATCTGCCAATATGGGTACTTTCTCCGCATTGATGGTATTCACCGGTATATTCTTTTTTGTCTTCGCCTGGTTTCGGGAGCAAGCTTGCATCGTGGTTTGCCCCTATGGCAGGCTGCAAGGCGTGCTACTCGACCGAAATTCCATCGTCATTGCCTACGACAAAATTCGCGGAGAAATTCGCAGTCGATTCCGAAAAAATGAAGATCGGGAAGCCGTGGGAAAAGGAGATTGCATCGATTGTAATCAATGTGTGGTGGTTTGTCCAACCGGTATTGATATTCGCAACGGAACACAGTTGGAATGCGTCAACTGTACTGCTTGCATCGATGCTTGCGACGAGGTAATGGATAAAATTGACCGCCCACGTGGCCTGATTCGATACGCCTCTGAAAACCAAATTTCCGAAGGAGAAAAACCGAAGTTTACACCCAGACTGAAGTTCTATACCGTTGTACTTTCGATTTTGCTCATTCTTATGGGCGGACTGCTTTTCTCTCGCTCCACCATGCAGGCGAATATTCTGCGTCTGCCCGGATCAAAGTACCAGGTTTCCGACGACAATCGCATTACCAATTTATATCAGTACAAAATTGTAAACAAAAGTACCCGGGAGCAGACCTTCACCATTGAAGCCGACAATTTCCCGGATGCCGAAGTAAAACCAGCCGGAAAAGAAATGCTCACTGCAGGGGTTCAGGAATTTGCCGACGGAATTTTGGTCATTACTATTCCTAAAGACAAACTTACTTCAACTAATGAAGAAATAAGATTGGTTATTAGAGGTGCTGATGGGGAAGTTTTGGGCAGAACAAAGGTGGGATTTCCCGGACCCATGATAAAGTAGAAAAAAAACATCAAAAAATGGAAAAGAAAAAGAAACCGTTCATTAACTGGGGTTGGGCTATTGTCATAGCATTTATTGGGTTTGGTGCTTTTATTATTACCCTTGTGGTGGGAACTTATGGCGAAAGAGTAGATTTAATCGAGGAGAATTATTACGAAGCGGAAATACGCTACCAATCCAGAATGGAAGAAATGCAACGCACGGAAAACATGGCCGAAAAGCCCCATTTGGTGCAAGAGGGAAAATATTTATCCATCATTTTACCTGGAGGAGAAAACACAAAAGGTACGGCTCGGTTTCTACGTCCAGACAACGCGAACTTCGACTTTGAAGTCCCGGTTATCTCTGGTAAAAACCCGGTTGGTACAGACAAGATTTTGCCCGGAAACTGGATCATTCATTTGGAATGGGAAACCGACGGGGAGATATATTACCAGAAACTCACGCATTACTTTTAAGCATGTATTGGATTTTTGCCGCTTTTTTGCTTGGACTTGCCGGCAGCACACATTGCCTTGGTATGTGTGGCCCACTGGTTTTGGCCATGCCTTTCGGAAACGGAAAAACCCGGACAATTCGCATGTTGGTGTATCATTTTATGCGCGCCATCATGTACGCGCTAATGGGTTTAATCATTGGTGTATTGGGTATTGGTTTTCACCTGGCAGGGTGGCAGTCTCCCATTTCCATTGCAGCAGGTTTGATGGTCGTGGTAATCGGTATATGGCAACTTATGGGAAGGGGAAAGTTTAAGATAAACATCAATATTCCGGGGGTCAATCAGCTGCGAACCAAGCTTATCCGTCAAACCGGAGGTCCACTGCGAAATGCCTTGTTGGGATTTATCAATGGTTTGTTGCCCTGCGGACTGGTTTACACGGCATTGGCCGCCTCTATCGCTGCGGGTGGAATTTGGCAATCTTCGGTCTTTATGTTTGTTTTTGGAACCGCAACCCTTCCGGCGCTTTTTGTTTTGGGCTGGCTTCCACAGTTATTTCCCAAATTTACCGGACAACAACTCTATCGAGTGATTCCTATTGTTACCATCATAGTCGGATTGCTATTTATCCTGAGGGGAATGGAACTTGGCATACCCTACCTCAGTCCGCCCTCAGAAGTGCTTTCTGTAGAAAATCCGGGGTGCTGCTCAAAGCCGCAACCATAAACGCATCTACAAGTTTTTCAGATGTAACAAAGCCGCTTCGATCATATCATCCACGCCAGCACTTTGGGAGGTTGGCGACAAATTGACAAATATATCAGGTGCTATACCAAGCTCTAAAGGATAGCCTTCTCGGTCAAAGGAGCGGGAGGTGCTAAACCGGTATCTCCAACCATTCGACAATTCTCCATCGTAAGGTGAGCCACCGCCGCCGCCCGTGCTGTCCCCCATTAGCGTAATGTGGTCGTTGTATTTTACCATGGCCGCAAAATAAGTAGATGCACTGTAACTCTTGCGATTTGTCAGAACCACTACAGGCCCTGCATACGCGTTTTCCGAAGGTGAAATTGATGCCGTTTGTTCCGGATGGAAATCATCATGTCCGGGCCCACTTTTCCTTTGTTCCACATACACAATTTGTTCTTCCCTGACCAAGGCCGAAGCCAATCGAAAGGCATTGTTGAGAAAACCACCACCGTTATTGCGCACATCAAAAATTAACCCTTTGGCATTTTTTGCCCGCTCTAGCATGGCGTTGAGGTTTTCAGGACTCAATCGACTGCCGAAACTTCCGTAATACACATATAAAATAGAGTCAATCATTTGGTGGCGAAGAGGGCCACTAATTTGCGCATTTTCTCGGAGATAGTTTCGCTCCACCAGAGAGAAATCAAAATTTTCGGGAAAATCGAGGTACCACTGCCAGTTGCGACTTAAATCAAAATCGGAGACCAAATTGGTGTGCCCGTCACGAAGTTCATAAAGCATTTCGGCCAACACATCAAAAAATTCATGATCGTCCATATCGTCAAATACCTGCGATCTGTATTTGTCTCCTACCTGATTCCAATCGATATTTTTGAGGTGAAACAATCCGTATTTTTGATCGATATTTTCCCACATCTGTTCAAAAATTTCCGTCTTATTTGCCGATGGATTGGGCTCCATTAAAATACGCTCACAACCCAAAAGGGAAAAGCTCAAAATTAATCCGAAAAAGAATGGATGGTTGTTAAAAAGCTTCCTCCAATTTTTCATAAGTTTTTGTTTAAAGCTTAAACATTAAAAACAATCCTAACCCCTGTCCCGCCAATTGACTGAGGTTTGCCCGGCTGTCGCTGTAAAAATTCCAACGATAACTCAGCCCTACTTGATTGCCATTCATCAACATCATGCGCATTCGAAACTCAGACTGAATCCAAAAACTTTCCCGCCAACTTCTCGACCCCACATTATCCCAAAACAATCCGGAAAATTGTGCGAATGACGGCTTGGTGGCATAGCCCCACACCGGAACAGAAATAAATCCGTCCAAAATCCACCCCCGTTTAAATTTGGAAAAAGTATATTGTCCGGCCACCTCCGGCCCAATGGCTGCATAGGCATTCCAAGTTTGACTGCTATTGGAAAAATTGTTGTGCTCGCGATATTGGGCAAATACCGGTAAATTTACGCCAGCCAAAATTCGCCGATTTTCCTTTTGGTAAAAAGCCCACAAAAACCTGTTATCAGACTGTCCCTGCCACAACAACAATTCCGTGCCCAAGGGATTTTTAGAAAAACCCGGTTGTAAAATACCGTAAGCAAAAGCCACATCCGTCTCGATAATCCAATTCTTTTTACTCATGCAAAAACCCAATCCCATACCGCCACTTAATCCGCTATAGTGTACCGGTGACTGCGCCCGATCGAGGACGGTATGATATTGTCCCCGGAAGGAGGGCTGTATGTACAAACCTTCGGGAACCTGGGCCTTTATTGCTAGGGGCGCCAAAAGCAATAACAATATCTGAAAATACTTTTTAGCCATCAAAAAAATCTTTTGGCGAAAATACTGCAAAAGCCATTTGAGCTCGTTATCTTCGCAAAAACTTTCTGAAATATGCATCGAGTTATACTTTTTCTTTTTGCCACGGCATTTATAGCCTGTTCAACAAACCCGGAAACAACCGAAACACCATTACCCATGGACATTCACAGTCATTACCAAAAGTCCGCTGCAAGAGCACTTCATTTAAACCTCCACCTCAAGGCCAACTTTGAAAACCACACCCTTTCCGGCTCAGCAATCTGGGACATAGAATCCAACGGTGACGATGAAATTTATTTGGACATCAACGGTTTGGAAATTCATGAAATAAAAGACGATCGAGGAAATGAACTGCCTTTTTTGGTAGGAGAAGCAGATCCCATTTTGGGTGAAGCACTTGTCATTAGTGGGATAAAAAACGCCAAACAAATCGTTATCACTTACACCACATCACCCAAAGCAGAAGCCATTCAGTGGATGGAACCCCAAGGGCGATCCCCATTTATGTTTACCCAGTCTCAAGCCATTTTAGCCCGCACATGGATTCCTTGTCCGGACAGTCCGGGATGGCGATTTACGTACGAAGCCACCATTGAAGTTCCCGCACACCTTATGGCCCTGATGAGCGCGGAAAATCCACAAACCAAAACGGACGACGGGATATATTCCTTTCAAATGAAACAACAAATACCGTCTTACCTCATGGCTCTGGCCATTGGCGACGTAGAATTTTCGGCGGTAAGTGACCGGGCGGGTATTTATGCCGAAGCCGATGTTATTGAAGCCGCTACTTATGAATTTGCCGAAGTTGAGGAAATGATTCAGGCCGCAGAAAAACTCTACGGCCCCTACGAATGGGAACGCTACGACATCCTCGTCCTGCCTGCTAGTTTTCCTTTTGGTGGAATGGAAAACCCCCGATTGACGTTTGCCACCCCAACCATCATCGCAGGTGACCGTTCTCTTACAGCTTTGGTGGCACATGAACTCGCACATTCCTGGTCGGGAAACCTGGTTACAAATGCCACCTGGAATGACTTCTGGATCAACGAAGGTTTTACCGTATATTTTGAACATCGCATTATGGAAGCCGTTTACGGAAGGGAGTACAGCGAAATGCTGGCCGCACTTTCCCTGCGTGATGTACAGGAGGAAGTTGAAGATTTTATGCCCAGCAGACCCAACGATACCAAACTCAAACTCGACCTCGAAGGCCGAAATCCGGATGATGGTGTAAGTCGAATTGCCTACGACAAAGGATACTTTTTCCTCAGGCTCATTGAAGAAACCACAGGTCGAGCGCGCTTCGATACATTTTTAAAAGGGTATTTTGCCGCGCACCGTTTTGGTGTGATGACCACGGAAATGTTTCTTGACTATCTCAAAGAAAACTTGCTTTCCGCAGAAGAATGGGCAAAAATTGGCGTTCAGGAATGGGTTTACGAAACCGGATTGCCCGAAAATTGCCCAGAGGTTCACGCAACGCGTTTTGAAAAAGTTGATGAAGTGGTAAATGCGTTTATCGCATCCGGAGCGCTCCCTGACAGCAACCTTACTGCAAATTGGTCCACGCACGAATGGTTGCGATTTATTTACAAATACAACGATCATTCGGAAAAAACCACAGCTCAAATGAAATTACTCGACGAAAACTACGGTTTTACCCAATCCGGGAATAGCGAAATTCTCGCGGCTTGGTGGCAACCTGTGATTGCAACGCAATACCGTGAAGCATATCCGGCCATGGAAAAATTCCTCGTGGACGTGGGTCGTCGTAAATTTCTAACCCCAACCTTCAGGGCTTTAAAAGAAAGCGATCAATTGGATGTTGCCAGAGAAATTTACATTAAGGCCAGACCCAATTATCATGCGGTTAGTCGCCAGACCATGGATGAACTTTTGAGATAAATTTAAGGGCGATTATACGCAAAACCATAAAATGACGTTTTACCAAAGCATTCGGTTAAACCATTCGATTTTACTGTTGTTTTACTGAATCTGCTATCCAAAAAATGATTAAGACAATTTACCCCGAGGTATGAAAAACTTTATCCGATTGACCTTTGGACTTATTTTCATTTTTCTGAGCGACGGTGCCCGGGGTCAGGTTGGCGGCAGATCGATTTATAATTTTCTCACCGTTACACCCGAAGCCCGACCAGCATCCATGGCCGGGAGAAATCACGCACACAGTGAAGGCGGTTTGGAATTTGCGGTTTACAATCCAGCATTAATTCGAGAAGAAATGCACGGTCAGTTAAGCTTAAATGCGGTATCTCACCCGGGCGGTATGTTTTTTGGCAGCACACGCTATGCCCATCACTTTGAAAAAGCGGGAACTTTTACTGCCGGCTTTTTAGTTGCCAATTATGGCACCTTTGACGGTCGGGATCCCTTTGGAAATCACACCGGGAATTTTAGCGCCACCGATTTGGCATTCCAAATGGGTTATGCCTATACCATTAATGAAAATTGGACCCTGGGTTCAAACGTAAAGCTCATCAACTCCGCCTTTGAAACCTATAGTTCGTTTGGAATGGCCACCGACCTCGCCGTGCTTTACAGTCTGCCCGAAAAACGGCTAGACATCGCGCTTTTAGCACAGAACTTAGGTTTGGAGCTTAATAGTTACAGCGGAGATCGCGGTTCACTTCCCTTTGACTTAAGTTTATCCATCAGCAATAGGTTTGAGCACATGCCACTTCGTTGGTTTGTCACAATAGATCAATTACACCGCCCCGACGTCAGCTTTGTCAATCCGGCCAACAGCACCCGTGATCCATCTACAAATCAAATAGTGGACGAAGATATTTCCATATTAAACCGCGTGGCGCGTCATGTAGCATTTGGTGGTGAATTTGCGCCATCTAAAGGCTTTCATTTCTCCATAGCTTATGATTTACGTCGGGCAAATGAAATGCGAACAGCAGCTTTTCGCTCATCGGCGGGGTTGAGTTTGGGTGTTGGTTTTAAGGTGAAAAAAGTGAAATTTCAATACGCCAGAAACGTGATGCACATTTCCGGGGCGTCTAACCTTTTTAGTTTAAATTTGCTGCTCAACCAAAAAGACAATTAAGTTGACGCCAATTATCGCCATCGACGGTTTTTCGAGTACCGGAAAATCTACCATCGCCAAAGGACTTGCTAAGAAATTACAACTCATTTATATTGATTCCGGAGCAATGTATCGGGCCATTACGCTGTTTGCCCTGCAAAATGGCTTAATCGATAACGGAAAAATCCAAACGGAAAAACTAGTGGCTGCCCTGCCTAAAATCCGCATCGCTTTTACGTTTAATGCCAAAACGCAAAAATCTGAAACCCTGCTAAACGGGGAACAAGTGGAAGATCAAATCCGTCAACCTCATGTTGCGGCTGTAGTTAGTGAAGTTAGTGCCATTCCTGAAGTTAGAAGGTTTCTGGTAGAGCAACAAAGGGCACTGGGTGAAAGAGGCGGATTGGTTATGGATGGAAGGGACATCGGGACAGTCGTTTTTCCCAAAGCCGATGTGAAAATATTTACTACCGCTTCTGAGGAAATCCGGGTAGAACGCCGATGGACGGAATTACAACAAAAGGGCGAAAAAATAAGCAAAGAAGCGGTACGGGAAAACTTGTTACATCGCGATCACATCGATGCCACAAGAAAAGACAGTCCGTTGATAAAAGCCGATGATGCGGTGGAATTAGATAATACAAACCTCACGCTGGAGGCACAACTCGAATGGGCCGTTCGCCTGGTTCTAGAACGCATGGGGCAAACGGTGAGTCTGCTCTAAAAAGTCCCTTTCTGCCAAAATCTTCCACGTCGGTAGGTTTTTGAATCCTCACTTGCTCCGGTTCAAAAATCCCCTCGATTTTGATTGAAATCATCCTTTTTAGCGTGGACTCAACTGTGTAATTTACATTCTTCCCTCTTCTTTACTTAAGTCGATCAAAGATTTGATGTGTTTGATATACCTTTTCTTCGCCTCGTCTTTGGTCATACCTGCAAGGCGTTTCCAGGCATCGTATTTAAAGGTTTGAACCACATTGGAAGACTCTGTGGGTCGAACATCATTGTTGTCTCCTTCCGTTGCCTGTTTGAAAAAACCATAGGCAATAAGCATATTATCCGCCGTTTGCGTTGGCATTTTACTGCCTAGCGCAACATATTCCTCAAATAGTTTGTCGAGGGTTCCTTTCTCCGGGGAAACGGTCTGCATAAAAATGGAGGTATTTAGTTTGACAAAGTTACACTAAATTTTGGGTCTGCTCCAAAAAGCCCCTTTCTGCTAAAATCTTCCTTGTTGGTAGTTATTTGAATCCTTACTTGCTCCGGTTCAAAAATCCCCTCAGCGTCGATTTTGATTGAAATCATCCTTTTTAGCGTGGACTCAATTATTAAAAGTCCGAGAATTGTCCTCTGAGAATTGTGTTTTGAAAAAGTTACTATAAAAAAGCCGATTTGTACAAATCGGCTTTTTTATAGGTTAGGATTTAATTCCTAAAATTTTTCATTTCTTCATTAAATGTTTCTTTGAAACGCTCGTAGTTGTAGTCGATTTTCAAAGATTCATCGGATGTAAGTGATTGGTAGTACTTATCGAAAAGTTCGGAACCACTCAACTCAAGTGCGATATAATAATTGTACGATTTAGAACCGTCAGTAGATTGCGTAAGGCGTTCGCAAACGGTTTTAACACCGCGTAATTCTTGGTTAATCACCGTGCGTCCGTTTTCCTCGAAACGCTGCATCAACTCTTCTTTGTTGTTGTAAGTTGATGATTTTACATAGTTGTCACCAACGACCTTAATGACGGTGCTCAATGCTCCGGCAAGCTCAGAGCGTGTATTCGAGAGTGCTTTTTGTTTGGCTACATTGCGATCCATACTTTGTCCGGATCCGAAGGCGCGAAAGAATTCATCGTCGGATCTAAATTCCGAACAAGGCTGAGAAATCTCAACTTCATTGGGTCCGACATTACTGATTTTGTCTTTTTTCTTGCAAGATCCGGCGGTAAAAATAAATCCTGCCGATACGATGGTCAATAAAAACAGCTTTTTCATGATAGTGAAATTTGGTTCTAAAGTTTGGAAAATTTTAAACAAAATTTCAAACTTCAAGAAACGTTAATAATTTGGCTCAAAAGTATAAAATAAATTTCAAAGGCCGTGCCAATTAAACCAGTTGATTAAAAAAAAATTATGGACAGGGAACATAATCCGGATCATTGATAAATGGATCGCTAAAATCTGGGTTGGTGATAAAGTCAGGATCGGTTAAAGTTTCCAAAAATGCTTCCAACGATTCCTTTTCGTATTGCGTGAGGTTGAGCCCAACACCCACGTGTTTCATATTGGGGTCAATAGTGGCAGAAGGCTTACCACCCTCGTTGTAGTGTTCAATGACTTCGCGCAGGGTATTAAATCTGCCGTCGTGCATATACGGGAAAGTGACGGCAACGTTCCTAAGGGTGGGCACTTTGAATTTTCCATAATCCATAGGGTCTCCTGTAACTGCATAACGCCCCGGATTCATATCTGCATATAAATCTAAACCATTATTGGAAAACTGAAAAGCTCCATAAGCGGCAAAGGTGTGTCCACTAAAATCTGCACCGTGGCAGTGAAAACAATCACCTCTTTCGCTTTCTTCAAATAAAAAGAATCCGTTTTCTTCTAAATCGGTAAAGGTAGCCTGCTTGGGATTGCGTAATTTAGCTTTATCGTATTTTGAATTTCCCGAAATAAGTGTACGCTCAAATTGGGCTATGGCCTTGGTGATTCGCTCCTGGGTAATTTCATCGTCACCAAAAGCATCTTTAAACATGGGGGGATATAAACTGGTAGCTGAGAGTTTATCCTCAACTCTTTCCCAGGTTTCATCCATTTCATTTTCATCTATGACCGGGAAAAAGGCTTGGTGCTCCAACGAATGGCTTCGACCATCCCAAAAGAAAAAGTCCTGCCACATCATATTGATGATGGCCATGGAATTCATGTCTCCGGTTTTGCCGTCAACACCAACACTAAATTGAACACCGGGATCTGAAAATGCCCCCTCTTGTTTGTGGCAACAACCGCAACTTATGGTGTTATCACGACTGAGTTTTTTCTCGTAAAATAAATGTCGTCCGAGTTCAACGCCTTCTGCGGTGGTCGGGTTGTCGGGCGGAATGGCTACCATTCTACCAAACCCCTGCGGAGATTCAATTTGAATAAAGGTGGGTTCGTGTTTTTTGCCATTTCCCTTCTTTTTTTCATCGTCATCTTTACCGCAACCAATCATTAGAATTGCAGAAAGTGTTCCCGTGGCTAAAAGTGAAACTAATTTTTTCATTGTAATTAACAATTTTCAAGGCCAAAGATACAAAAATAATTGCTAAGTAAGATAATGCTTTCGCAACATGTGATGTTTGTTACAATAACACTAAAGACAACTTCTTTGCCTATATTTGCTAGTTCAAAAATCGGCGAATTTAACACAAGGGAGTCCTTTCACTTAAATCACTTTCCTTGGCATATATATTGAAAGTTAACTAGTGATTTACAATTGATGATCCCGATTTTTAATGTTAATATACTAACCATGCGCAACGGAATTTTACTTTTCATTACCCTTTGGTCATTTCAAGCATCGGCTCAGTCTTTTCTTTTCGACCAGGAACTTATAAAGTCCTTCATTACTTCCCAACGCTTTGCGCAAAAGGGAAAAATCATTTCGGCAGGAATTCCCGTTACAAACAGATACGATTTTGTGAAAACTTTGCCACCACCGGAAGACTGGAAATGGGCGTTCACTTCCGATAGTGTGAGCTTCACGGTAGAAACAAAAGATGGTTTGTATCAGTTGGTTTTTCCCAACGACATCAATTTAGTGACCGGAACCGATAAAAAAGACCGTACCGATACCTTGGTTAAAACTTTAAAAAGGGTTTCCAACCAACCGAGCGACTACAAACCCTATCCGGCTCCAAAACCCAGCGCCCCCAACGACTCTATGTACGGCATCCTATATCAACACGACTTTTTGAGTTCGGGAAGAAAAACCTACGCCATGGGTGATATACTATTCAGCTTGTGTTTACAATCAAACCCCGACAAAATCATAAAGGGATTTCAATTGGTTGTGCCCGGATACGGTTTTACGAGAGACACCGTAAAGGTAGGTGTTTCGGGAATGAACAATTACTTTCAACACGATCAGTGGTTCTTTTGGTTGGCCCGCGACGGTGACGATTTTTTACTCTACGCAAAAAACGCCTTTTTTAATTTCGCCCACATGTTTTATCACAAAAGTGGCAGCCAAAATGACGATTTATTTACCATTGAATTACACGCATATATTCCCGATGGTAATGTGCGAGATTTGTTTAAAGTGTTTGAGGAAAAACCCGATGGGCGGGGCATTCGCGTAGAATAGTGTTTGGATTTTGTACCTATTAAATAATGAGGCATTAAAGGAAAATTAAATTTGAAATAGAGATGATTAAGCGGACGGTTGTTTTTTTATGGTTGTTGTCATTTGGCGGTTTGCATGCACAAACATGTGATGAGATCCTAAATGATAAGGCTTATTTTAGCTATCGGGCAACCGCCGAAACCGTGGAGGCTGCGAGGTCGGCTGCCCAAGACTTTTTACTCAATCAAATTACGACCACCGTTAAATCTGTGACGGAACTAAAAACCAAAGAAATTTCCGGAGAGGTTAGCCAGGAATATGTTTCCACCGGACGAATGTCCTCAAATTTACGTCTAAGTGGTTTGCGACATGTCGTTTGTGAAAACCAAAGGCGAAGAGACGATGATGTAACCGTAGTGGTGTATATCAGTTTGGATGATTTAGAAAAAAGCGCCAGAGAAGTTGAAAACCAGGTGCAACAGTATTTGGAAATGATGGAAATGAAAAAACTCTTGGACAACGATATACTTACCGATGCCTACACTGCATATTTGCTTACCTTCCTTTCCCCCATGAACATTTCCGCAACATTTGAGGGCAATAAAATAAGAGATGCGAGATCCTTTTTAGAAATTTTATTGAAGCAACATTTGAGGGACATCGATTTAAGTCTAGCAAAACCACGTCCGGGAGGGCCGGGTATGGAAGAACAGTTTTCGGTAGAAATGAATGTAATAGGTAGCAACCAAACTGACTTCGTCTATGAGTTTTATTCCTCTACTTTAAATTCTAGGGCACAACTCCCCCGTGGAAAAGGCACTTTTCACTTTATCATTCAACCCTCTGCGCCCAAAGAAAGGTATCGCGGATATTTGTCATTTTCTCCTCTGAGAATTGACCCCAACGTAAGGGACGCCGCAGAAGCCAACGGATTTTCCAAAGAAGTTTCCATCGAATTTGACTTTTCCGATATCATAGAAGTGGATTTTAACATCCGCGAACAGGGTGAAAACGTCATTGCATCCCCGGTTTTAAAACATTTGAGCCCCCGGACTTTTGAATGGTTTAGCAACGGAAAACTCATTTCTACCGATCAAATATTACGCGTTCCAAAAGACGAGATTCAGGGCAGCGTTAAATTGGTAGTAAACGGTTTAACTTCTCATGCAAAGGAGCAAACTGTTCGTGGTGCACCCATCCAAACCGTGCAGACCGACAAAAAACCCGAAATAACCACTGAACAAGAAGTGAGATCTGTTTCACTTTTGGGAAGCGAGCTGGGAAAACTTCAAAACTTTTCTGATTTGCAAAATAAATTGAGGTCGTTTAGGCAAAATGGTCAGGCCACTTGGGGTCGCCAGAATGATTTTGTCAACCCCGACCAATGCTGGGTCATCATGGTTGACGGAGAATCCCAAAAGTTAATTCACGTCCTTACCCCAAATCAAGACGGACGAAAAGATCTCAAAACCGGAAAAGTATTTCAACAGATCGACGAACAGTTTAACGGATATGCACAGATATGGATAGATTTATTTTAACATTGGTAGTTGGGCTTTTTGCCGTCGCGGGTTTTGGGCAAAACCGAACCCAAATTAAACTTAACAATAGCGACAACTCTGCTGTTCATCAGCGTATTGTACGAGATGTTTCGGCGCTTTTAACAGCGTGTAACGTAGCGTCGGTGCAAAACAAAGCCATTGACTGGACAGGGATTCAAATTGGTAATAACGCAAAATCCCGAATCAACGATATTTGGTCCACCAGCCCTTTTCGTTGTATAGAAACCAATTTGGACGTCAACTTGCTCCGAATCCCCGGTGGAAAATTTCAGTTGCGCCAAATCCCGGTGGTTGTGATTACCGGCGATGCCCGAAAAAACGAAGAATTGGTTTTTAACATTCGCCCCGATGGCAGCATTGAAGATTTGTATTTTGGCTTAGATCAGCACAGATACCGCCACTTACTAAGTGCCGGGGAAGGCCTTACCGATTTTCGCCGCAGACAAATGATTCTCGATTTTTTGGAAAATTTTCGCACAGCTTATAACCGAAAAGACCTCAATATGCTGGAAATGACCTTTAGCGAAAATGCCCTCATCATTGTTGGTCGCGTGGTACAAGAAACCGAAAGAGGCGTTGACGGCATGGCCTCATTAGGTCAGCAAAAAGTAGAACTCATCAGGTACAACAAGCAACAATACATGGAAAACCTCAGACGGGTTTTTAGTCGAAACGCCTTTATTGATGTAAATTTTGATGACATTGAAATCGTCAAGCACGGATCCCGGGATGAAATTTACGGAGTTAATCTCAGGCAAAAATGGAGATCATCTACCTACGGCGATGAGGGCTACCTTTTCTTGATGATTGATTTTGAGGATGAAGAACACCCCCTAATTCACGTTCGAGCCTGGCAACCCGAAAAAGAAACGCCCATGGAGGAGGTGATTGAATTGGGGGATTTTGATATCATTAAATGACCTAACTCAATAAATTAACACTGAGACAACGGTAAAATATGCGACTACTTTTATCCGGCTTGTTTTTTTTACTTTTACATGGGACTTTGGAAGCCCAACTAAAAGATTTTGTGGTAACCCCACAAAACAAACCGGAAAATCCGATAGTCCAGGGCAACACAACCTATCCCGACAACGCCATCATAATTGTCTATTCCGCTATAAAAGATGTGAATTTTCGATCGTCTTTAGGTGGCATCAATGTGCAGCGATACAATGAAGCCGCCAGTCGGTACGAAATTTTAATCACGCCACAACGTCAAATCATTTTTGTTCAAAAACCCGGCTTTAGAGAAACCCGGTTGGGTCAATTGAACCCCTCCCCCAAGGAAGATTTTTATTTTGACCTTGAAGAAAAAATCGATCAAAAAGTGTTGGAGGCCGCTGAACCGGGAAAAATATCCATTAAGACAAATCCAAGCGGAGCGAGTATTCTTTTTAACAAAATGCCCTTAGCCGAAAAAACCCCATATACCATAGAGTATTTGCCGGGCTTAAAACACATCGGCGTCTCACTTCCCGGATATTTGAGCATCGACACAACCTTTGTCCTTCAATCTGGCGCTAATGTAAATTTGAATTTTGAACTTGAACTCGACCCCAAAGGGGAAATTTATCTAAGGAAAAAAGCCGAGGTGGACGAATCAAGTGCCTGGGAACTCGCCCAACAAACGGACACCAAAGTCGCTTACGAACTATTTCTGCAACGATTCCCCGCTGGAAACCATGCACCTCAAGCGAAACAGAAATTGGCGCAAATCCAAATTTCATCTGGCGATAAAGCCCTTTTAACCCATAATTATCACACAGCAAAGGTGCATTACAACAATGCAAGGGTTTATGATCGACAGGCGCCCATCAAATTTCGTTTAAGTGTAGCCAATGCCTGGGAGAGAATGACGGCCAATTTATTCTCCATTCACGTTGACATGCCCGTCGGGTTAAATATGGCCTCCATCAGCACCTATGATTTCCATGCTTTTGCCTACCAAACCTCCACCACCACCCACCAAAGTTCCGGTTGGAATCACCAAAAACAAAGCAAATACACGCCAATAGTCCCCTGGGGTATTTCAGCTGATTTTCGGTTGCCCATCAGAATACCTTATATCCCGGCCATGGTAATTTCCGCAAAACCCTTTTTCAATACCTGGCAAGAAACCCATCTCGATCGACTTCAACCATTAGATTACGAACACTATTCCGGAATATATGAGCCGACAGGCGAGGTCATAAACAAAGTGGATACCCTTTCATTTAGTCCCTTTGAAAACGCTGTCCGTCTTCGGAGATTTGGGGTCAACTTCGGGTTTTCGCCCATTTCATTTTTACAGGTATATGTACCGGCTCAATATATATCGCTCCACTATCAGCCCGGAAATGCATGTTTGGACTGTCAGGAAAATGCCATTGAGGCCGGAAGTTTTTCACTGGGTTTGGGTGTGCAAATTGGACACTCCTTCTCCTCGGGTTTTGGGATTTTTGGTTTTGCCGAGCGGTGGACAGGAAACTTTAGTGGCGACCAGCCTCTTGAAACGGAAATAAATGCCCACCCGGCTTTTCAATCGGAACTAAATTTTCGAGCGATTGCCAGGACAATTGGACTTGAGTTCCGTTTTCCTGTACTCGACAACCATCTAACCCTGCGGTATGAAAACCCGAAAATTAGCGGTGCCTTTGGTGATCTTTCTTCCAACTTAAACGCATTAAGAGAAATGGAAATGCATTTTCTCCAACTGAGATATAGCATTCATTTTTAACCAAATAACCATGAAATCTCATTGGATTAAAACATTTTTGCAAATCGTGATAACCGGCATGTTGGTGGGTATGCCATTGTTGTCCAATGCTCAAGCTTTTGGGTTTTTTCGGGATCGCATGTATATGCCTCAGGGCAGCAGAGCGGTTGGGCTGGGTGGCGCTTATACCGCAGTTGCCAACGACGCAACGGCGATATTCTGGAATCCGGGGGCACTGGGACAGCTCAACGGAACTTCTATGTCTTTTACAGGAATAGGACAATCGAGAATTGCAGAATTGGAAATGAATCCCGGCAGTCAGTTTTCCGCCCTTATCAAAAACAATTCGCAATTTCACGGTGGACTAAATCAAGGGGCAATTGCCATTCCCATTTTTATTGAAAATGCTAATATTCAAATCGTTCCCGCTATTTCCTATCACCAACAGGACAATTATCAGGGCTTTCGGGAAGAGTGGATAATGGAGTATTACGAAGGTTCTGAATGGCTGGATTATAATATGGACTTTAATTTTCGCGGCGGCATGCATTCTATTTCGGCCGGATTGGGACTTCAGGTTGGTGATCACGTTGGATTAGGCGTCGTTTACAATTCTTTTATAGGTACCAGAAGGGAGCATCTGGATTTGGAAATGACAGGTAACACCATTTCTAACGAAACGGCCAGAGAGTATCTCAATGCAAGATTAAGAGGTGGAGGCTATACTTTTGGGTTAAAAATAACCTCCTCTGACTTTCGCAAAAATCGGTTTCATCCCAATGACGATTACAAAGACGGTTTTGATTTTGGGCTAACCATCGATTTGCCGCACCAGCACAGGATGGATATTTGGGACGAAGACATACCCAACGACACCACATACAGAATCATGAGTCAGCCCATGAGATTGCGCACAGGTATAGCGATAAGGGCAGACAACATCTTGTGGAGTACGGACTTTTCCTATACGAATTTTGACAAGGCACGAACCAGCGAACCCAACGCTAATGATAGTTGGAGAACCGTGCCGGAAGGCATAAATCTCATGAGTATATCTACCGGTTTAGAAATTTCCAATGTCCTTCGATTTGGCTTTATGGCCAGAAATTATCAGTTTTTAGATGCGGATAAAAAACAACCATGGACAACTTCCATCTCTATGGGACTCTCCATTGGGGAAAATGACACCTTTATCTGGGACATTACAGGATCCATGGAATTCTTTAATTGGGAAGATTTGAATGTGGGTCCTTTTGGTGATAGTTTTACCTATAAAGGGACCATGTTTACCCTTATGACAAGCTTTAGGATTTTGATTCCAAATTGATAAAACTCACAAGAGAAAGTGCATTTTACACAGGAGAATGTTCAAACGTAGGTGCTCACATTTAGGCATAAACCACTGAAAAACCATTTTAAACTAATGAATAAATTCCTTTTGTCTGCCCTGTTTTTTCTCGGTGTGTTTTCCATAAATGCCCAGCTCAAAAACTTCACTATTTCACCCGTAAAGACACCCGAAACACCCATTGTTCAGGCCAATTCTCAGTTTTCTGATAACGCCTTAATCATTGTTTTTTCGGATTTAGAAGATTTGAATTTTCGCAGTTCCATCGGCGGGATCAACAGACAGCGTTACAATAGCCAGGCCGGCAGGTACGAAATACTTATTTCGCCTCAACGACAAATTATTTTTGTGCAAAAGTCGGGATTTAGAGAGACTCGTGTTGGAATCATAAATCCTCAAGCTAAGGAAGTGTTTTATTTTGAAGTGCAATCCGAGCAAAACCGATTTAGCAACGTGGAACTTACCGCCAATCAGCAGCGCATATTAGAACTGGAAAAAAACATCAAAACTGCTGCCGAAAAACAAGAATTTGCTTTGGCCGCCGAATACCAAAAGGAACTTAAGTTGCGTGAAGAACTCGAAGAAGCCATAAATTCGGGCAACCTTGAAGGCGTTGTCAGGGCAAAAAAAGCACTTATAAATGATGGAAATGAAATGGTTCCGCCAATGGTCAAGCATGAACCTTCTATCATTACCGTTCCGCGTGCTCGAAAAAGCCCCATATCCGAAGAACAACAAGCTCTAATAGATCACATAGACAAAACAATATTATACGGAAACAAACAATTAGCATACGGCATTTTTTTCTCCGCGCTCACCATTACAACCGGTTTACTCGCTACAGCTTTATGGCAGGAATATTACTATTATTCGGGTTTCGATGAAGACCTTATCAGCTCGATGGTAATGGCCGGAGGTATGGTTGGTTTTTCCATTCCAGCCTATAAAAAACTAAAAAAGTATCATGGCGCCAAAAAAGAAGTGAAGGCTGACTTAGATAAACTCGAAAAAAAATATGCCACAGAGTTAATTATCTCCTCCGGAAGCCTTCGGGTTGGAGATAGGCAAGCATTTGGATTGGGGTTAACATTGAGATTTTAATTTTGAGTCCACTCCAAAAAGTCCCTTTCTGCCAAAATCTTCCTTGTTGCAGTGGACTCACTTTTTTGATCTGAGAAAAAAATCTTGTAACTTAACCTCCGCAAAAGTATTATCAAAACCCTATAAAAGCTAAAAATATCTTAAACACATAAATATTCCAATTTTTTCCGCGATTTTTGCTTTCTTAAACACATGCACAAAATCTTATCCATAACGCTTTTTCTGTTATTCCTCGGCAACATTTCTGTCGGGCAACTCAAGCAATTGGAAGTGTTGGAAATAGAGAATCCCCAAATACAAGTTGTACAAGCCAACAACAACTATCCGGACAACGCAATGGTTATTGTGTATTCCAACGTTCGCAACCTCACCTTTCGCTCCTCCATGGGCGGTATCAATCAACAGCGGTACAATGCGCAGTCAAACCGATACGAAATATTAATTAACCCAGTTCGTCAAATCCTTTTGGTTAGTCATCCCGAATATTTAGAAACGAGGGTAAGCACCATAAATCCACAGCCAAAAGAAGTGTTTTATTTTCAAATTAGCGGAGAAAGCAATCGTTTTGGAAACGGCCCAATGACCCGAAATCAAAAAAAGATTCTTACCCTAGAATCAGAGATTTCCACTCTTATTTCTTCGCAAAACTTTCGCGCTGCGGAACCCCTATTAATTGAACGAAACCTCCGCGATGAAATTGAAGATGCCATTATGGATGGTGATTTTACAAAAATTACGGAACTTAAAAAACAATTGTTGGACAGAGAAAGCACGGATAGCGCATCACAGGTTTTGACCCTGAGGGATGACCCAATGGAAATTGAGGGAACCCCATTAATTCCCTTAGAAATAGAAAATGAAGAAAAAGCATCTGCCCCGGAATTCATTTTTTACCTTTCGGAAAAAGAAAAATTAGATTATGCGTATAAGGTAGATCAAATGGAGCGTCATCGAAACCTTGCAGGCTTGTTTTTCACCCTAATGCCCATTTCATTAATGGCGGGGGCGGCTATAGCATCCGAAGACGATGATAAATCCGTTAACCGCGGCATTGCTGTTGCGAGTATAGGGTTTGGTCTTTTTGGTTTGGCAGGACTTATTCAAACCAGTAAATCAATTGAAATTCAAAATGATATTGACCGATTTAAAAAGCGCATTGAATCTGAAAACCGACCAATTACAGTTTTGCCGTCTATGATCAATAGTCCCATGGGAAGTAATTTTGGTCTGGGATTGCGTTGGCGATTTTGATTACTTTCAAAGTTAATGATAATAAATTCGGATTTTCACGCCAGCCATCAATAAAGGGTTTTCCGAAGCTCGCATTGGCTGAAGGTAGGTTAAGTTTGCCACCAGAAGATAGTTGTCAGAAAATTTAAAAGGGAAATCCAGCGCCAAATAGCCGCACGTATTTGGATATCTACCATAAAGGAAAAATCCACCCGCAGAAATGCTTTGACTAAATTTTTCCATTCGATTAAATTTATACCCCGCACCAATTTGAAAATTTCCCGTATTGAATTCTTCCCTGTGTTGATCGTCATCAAAATCCGGCTCTTGCCAAAATAATACAGACCCCATACCAAAACCATAGGTTAGATGCCATTGGTTACTTTTTCCAAACTCAATTCCAAAGTTAAACGAATAAAGTCCTGTGATACTTTCTCCAAAAGACGAAATTTGTGACAGCAAATCCATACCTAAATCAAAGTGCCGCCAATTGTCCCGCATATCAGGTAAAACCTTTGATTTTCGGACAACATCACTTTCATAAATGATGCGGGTTCCATATCTGGGTTGACGAATTTCATAATAATTATCTGGAGAAACCCTAATCACGCGTCCGCGAAAAACCTGTCCATCTGCCAATTCAAACTCAGAAATGGTATAATCATCATACGCATCAAAGGGAAAGTGTGATTCTTGTGCCAATAATGACAATGAACAAATGTTCACAATCAAAACAACTGCGAAGAATTTTAGCAGACTTATGTAACCATTATCGACCATACTCAAATTTATTTTTAGCCACAACCTCGGATATACGCGGTTTATAAAACCTAAGGTTTACACCCAAGATAATTCTTCCATAATTGTTTCCACTGGGAAAATATTGAAAACGGGAAAACACGCTGGCACCGGATTTTTTTCCTAAGGGAAATTCCACATCGTATTGGGCGCTAAGAATAATTGGGTCTCGAAAGCCTTCTTTTAAATTTCCGTTATTTTGACCTATTCCCCCGCCACCGGATATGCTGTGGACAATGCTTTGTTGACGATTAAATCGATAACCGCCCATGAACTCTAAAAAGACCCCTCCATTGGCCACTTGATTCTGTTCATTGTTCCACTCCATTATCATCATAAAGGGAAGTTCAAAGAAAACGCCTGAGGGCAACTCCCAACCGAGCATAAAATTATATCCCGAGGCATAGTGGAATTGGTGGCGAAAAAAGGTAAGCCCACTCGTGCCTGCCCCAAAATAGTGCGAAAAGTCTTTGCGACCACCCGTTTCCCACACCAAATCTTCAATAGAATCATTGTGGAAAATCACCTCATCATTATTCCGCAGCCTAATCCTTCCAAAATCTAAGGAGTCTGACGCCAAAAGTCTGCCGCGGTAAATTTGGCCATTTTTAGTGGTAATGGAAGTAACTAAAAATGGATACTTCGCATTGACTACTTCCTGATAGGAATGTTGGAAAGGTTTCGTCTCATTTGTATCTAAAGTTTGGGGAACTTGAGCATTGGACAAAAAGGCAAATAAACAAAAGCAGCATACGGATGTCCGTAAAATCACTTTGTTTATTATTGCAATACCTATTTTATGGTACATTTTTTTACAATTTAAAAGTCGCAATACTCGGTAAATAAAGTCTAAGTTTAAATCCAAAAAAGAACATAGGCTCATCAATGCCTTCCCGTATTGGGTGTTGATAAGAAAACCAAGGAACAAGTAAAGCATTTGGATGAATATTAATTGGGAAGTTCACCTCTAAAAACCCAAAAACATTACTGTAACCTCCATAAAAATAAGAGGCGCCCAGATTAAAAGACTGACTGTATTTCTCCATACGATTGGCGGTATAACCAAACCCGGCCTGAATCAAGCCTGTACTAAGTATTTCCCTTTGTTCTGTGCTAAAGGGAGGAAGTTCCCCTGTCAGATGCGTCCCAAAACCAAAACCATAAAATGCATGGAATTGCTTTTTCTTTCCAAATTCATAAGAAGGCCTAAGTGTTATAAATCCAGAAAGCGAATTTCCCATGTTGACCATCGATGTTAAACCAGCGAGACCAATATCATAAAAACGATGATTTTCTCGCATATCAGGCGTGGTCTTATGTTTCTTAACCACGTTTCTTTCCCAAACTCTCATGATTTTCCTGTTGGCCAATCGAACATCATAATATTGATTCGGCACCATTCGGACAACTCTTCCGCGAATGATTCGGTTGTCATCCAACTCAAATTCAGAAATAATTAAGTTGGTTGGATCTGGCAAAAAACTGGTTTGACCATGAGATGACAAGCAGATCAAAAGAAAGCAAGTCAAAAAAAGGTTTGGAAATAACCTTTTGCCAAGAGAAGATTTGTTATTGAGCACCATAAAACAAATGTGTTGTTGAGATCGCAGTAGATTCAGACATACGAATTGAATAAAACCGCCAAGTGAGACCTAATATTAAACGCGTATGCGAATTTAGCCCCGGAAAAACCTGAAATTTAGTAAATAATGCCAAACCTGAATTTGGTCCGGTGGAAATCTCATAATCATATTGTGCACCAAAAACAATTGGAGGCTCTCTCGGCGAACCCGGGTCACTAAAAGATTCAAATAGCACACTGCCTAAACCACCTCCGAAGGAAAGACTTTGAAAATTTTTTCCACTTCTATTGAACCTATATCCACCATAAAATTCCAAAGAAAAAAAAGCTGAAACAGGATCTTCATCGCCATATAAACCATCTACTCCCATATTAAAAGGCACATATAAAAACCAATCCGATGGCAGTTCCCAACCTATATCCATTTGATAACCATAAGCTGGTAAGATGTTGCCGTTATACATAGATAAACCGTACATTCCATATCCAAAATAAAAGCTATATTCTCTTTTGTCGCCCGTCGTCCAGGCCAATTCAGCTACAGATTGCTTTGGAATCCTTTCTGCTTTTTTGCTGCGGCCTACTATATGGTAAAAGTCTGAATTTTTTTCTGCCAAAAGTCTTCCCCTATAAGTTCGGCCATCAAAGGTTTTAATTTCAGTGACAAGAATAGGATACGATATATCCATCATCATTTGATCTCGATAAATACTGTCTGAAGGTTCCACTCCACCTGCGCTTTGAAGGGTAGAATCTCCACTTTGTACCGGAAAATACTCAATCGATCGAATCTGGGATTTTACCGTTAGCGGCAGAAATAAAACACCTACCAAAAATGTGAATAGAAATAGGAATAGAAATTTGGACATGCTTTACACTTTAGATGGCTAAAATAAAAATAAATTTTTATTTGTAAAAATAATTTTATGTTTTATTGCTAGCTGCTGACTTCTACATTGAAAGGGCATAAAATTATAAAGTCTGTGTCTGCTCCAAAAAGTCCCTTTCGGCCAAAATCTATCTGGTCCGTATTTATTTAAATCCTCACTAACAAATAGTTAGCTCCGTCCTGAAAATCCCATCCACGTCGATTTTTAACGAAATCATCATTTTCGGAGTGGATTCATAATTGAGTCTGCTCCAAAAAGTCCCTTTCTGCCAAAATCTATCTGGTCCGCATTTATTTAAATCATCACTAACAAATAGTTAGCTCCGTCCCGAAAATCCCATCCACGTCGATTTTTAACGAAATCATCATTTTCGGAGTGGATTCATAATTGAG
>JAFIEY010000201.1 GCA_020832345.1 Cryomorphaceae bacterium
GAGGATACTTTCCCCTTAAGGTAGTTCTTGCAAGAGGCGGGTAGTCGTCGAACACCGAGTAAACAAAGCGCCCCCGAGAGTTCAGGAGAACTTCGGGGGCTTTTTTAGTGGGGCGCTTCGTCTACTCGGATGAATGTTATGCCTTCGTGCTTCATCAATTGTAGTCCATGTCTATCTGAATTCCTAAAAGTTTATCTTCAGGTAGTTCGTCCTTTAATTCTAAGCAGATATTTTTGTAGATTATTTCTTGGTACTCACTATCAGTGAGATACTTTTTCACCTCATCTACTTGGTTTTGATTAAGTGTTAAAATATATTGTTTGCCTGAAATTCGTATAAATTCATTCAATATTTTAAACAATTCTGCTATTTGTCTAGGGTCAGTATCGCTGAGCAATCTACTGTCGTGGAACAGAAAATTTACTTTATGAGCAAAGCCTTTAAGCAAGATTGTTAGATCGTAGCAAAATATTTTAATGTTTCCTATTCCGTCAGAACGATCAGCTGAAATTTTTGCATCAATGTCATAACGTATCTGGTTGTCTCCATCATTATTTCTAACAGTAATCCCTGCGGTAGCTGTAGGGTAAAACCGTTTTGCTAACTGTCTGAAAAAATCGGTTGTTGATTTAATTATCTCTTTAGCATCTTCTAGGTAATCTTGCGTTTTTTCGGTTGCAGTAATAAAGTCTTTTTCGGTGTTAATCTTTGCTTTCTGATATTGTGAAATAAGCGCATCATAACGCTGAATATTGTCCTCCTTAGCTTTTAAATCAGACAACTTATCATTTAGTTTTAGTACAATGTCAAGAGCTTGATGAGTGTCCAAATATTTTAACTTTTCATCAAGTTCTGTTTTCTTCTGCTCAATGCTCTGTCTTAGGCTTTCAAGATTTCGAGATAATTCATTTTTTTTATCCAACAATCTTTTTTCTCGACTACTAGAAATATGCTTGTAGAATTTTTCTAAATCTTCTAATGTCTTTAGTGTTTCTTGATTAAAAATTGCAGTTGCTTCTTTGTAAACTTTTTCTATGTTCTCTCTCTTAATGTCTGGTGATATTTTCCTTGACTCTTCAATATTTTTTATTTGATTCTCTGTAAGAGTAATCTTATTTTTGATTCTTTCTATTTCAAGTTTAATTCTGTCAGCATCTTTATTTATTTCATAATAGTCATCAGCAACTTTGAATTCTTTCAGATCATTTTCAAGTTTTAAAATATCTTCTCTAACTTGTTGTCCTTCTAATGTTGCATCTTTTTTTTGATTGAAAAAATCTTTTAGTAAGTCATCTTGATTTAACTCTTTAACCAAATTCTTAATTCGCTCCTTCTCTTTTCGTAACTTAAACTTTTCTTGTACCAATAAGACATCAAGTCCCAATAATAGAGCATTAGTAATTTGTATCTGAAAATCTTTTTTAACAGCATTTGGGTTTTTGTAATCTACATAAGATGCTTTACGAGGTCTAATAAAAAACGGTAATAATGACCGAAAACTTAATTCGTTAGTTTCAGAGGGAATATCGAAAAGCAATGACCCGAATTTATTCTTAAACTTAGTCAAAGATATATCCTGTCCATTTAAAATTATTTTATCTTGGTTATCTGTTTTCCTCTCAGATGTGAAGATTTCATTTCCAACTCGAAAGGTTAATTTAAAAGACCAACCTGATAAATCACTTTTAAAGCTTTCTTTTTTATTTGAAGCCAAACAAAAGTGAATAATTGCAATAATTAAAGATTTCCCAACTCCATTTGTTGTATTTCCCTTATCTGATAACTCCGGATTTTTTTGAGTTGCAACAATAAAATTTAAACCAAATTCATTTTTAAAATGAACTGGTCTAAAAGATGCTTTATTTGATGTTAATGAAATTAGTTGCATTTGTATATTAATCCGTTTTTACTCTCTATTGCATTAATACTATAGAGCAGAATAAAAGTCATCATTAAATTGTCGAAACTATGCTTTGCTGTGTATCGATTTTTTAATAAGTCTGTCTGATACATTTTCCAAACATCATCTATACCCATTGGGTTTTCTAGTTTTGATAATATGTAACTACCGAAGCCTAATAATGACTGTGAAAAGTTGATATGTTTAGATGGCATTATCATTTTTTGCTATTTTTTGGTTCTTCAAAAATATCACAACTTTCAAAATATTTTGACATTATAGTTAATGTAGGTGATAAAAAGGCCTGCTGATTATTAGGCATACACTTGCTTACCATTTCCCAAAACAAATTGTCACCACTAAAATCACCTTTTAAGTCATCGTAAAGACCGATTAGTTTTCTTTGTAATTCTTCTGCAAGAAAGGATTCATTAGATAAAAAATCATTCAAAGCGCCTAAATTAAATGATGCAGTATCAAGGAATTGTTTAGTAGGTTCTCCTAAATTATTGAATGATATTTTTTCATTCCAATCAGGGTATTTTATTTGGCCATTTAACGGCTTAACTTCAAGTTTCATAATATAGCCAATTACTTGAGTTACAACTGAAAAATCCAAGTTTCCTATGTGATCCAAATTCGGTAAAAAACTTACTATTCTTAAAATTTGGTCATCTGGTAATGTAAAAACGATCCTTTCAAGATCTCTTGCTGTCAAAATCTTTCCTTTTTTTAATGAATTAGTTTTTACAATGTCCTCTATCTTATTGTTTGAGTCAGCATGTACACCTTTATACTTATCATTTACAACAAAATAGAACTCATTTACTGGATTCCATTGAGCAATTAAGCCATTAAAATCACTCTCCAATTTTGAAATCGCATCAGGATAGCTTTTGTTAATATCTTCTGGGGCAAATACTTGATAAAAAATTCCTTTGCTCCTTATAAAACCATCATTTTTTCTATCACCAATATTACCCCAAGGTTTAATTTGTTCAAAATCAGGTTCAGAATAGTTCATTATTTGGGTAAACAAATCTTCAAAAGCATTTCCATCCGACCTTCTGACCTTGTTTTCAAATAATATTCTAGCAAGAGTGATTTCTTCAGTTGTCATAGTGCAAAAGTACAATTTCTTTTTATCTTCTTTTTGTGTGTTAATGTGTCTTTTAGCATGAGGCATAACGTTTTGCGTGTATGAGAAGTAGCGGATTTAAAAGCACCTCACTTTCAGCTTGGCATTGACTTTATTAAAAGCACAAACCTTTGATTTAATACTGAACCCGCTATTTCTTATACACGCTGTTATATGCCGTTTTTATTTTGTAAACACAGATAAATCTTCATCAATTTGAATCAAATTATATGTGCTTTTTATTTCTTTAACTTTTTCCTTTTCGTATATGGGAAAGAATGTTTGTATTCTAAAAATTTCAACGTTCCCTTTTCCTTTTACTTGTTTATGTCTTTTCTGAACATAAAGCTGATAATAGGTACCTTTGAAGATGAAAATTATATTGTCTGTTTCATTAATATCAATTTTTTTTAGGTTTCCAATTTGAACCAAAATTTTCTTTAAATCTATATGCAACTCTGTTGGATAAAAATTCCCATAGTGATACGTTTTTTCTTCATTACCTTTTATCGGTTCTGCATAATGTCTACTAATAATATGAACAAGTGAATAAATTGTGAATTCAATAATTTCGTTGTTAAATGGAATTTCAAAGTCTTCTTTTGGGTTGTTTTGTATAACCTCAATTACTAAAAGATAAATGAATTTAGATTGTAAAATGATTTTATCTTTTTTTAATCCATAATCATCTTGTTGTTTTCGAAATATTTTGTTTAGCCCTGAATATTTCTTTTTCAGTTGTTTTAAATCTCTATTTGTCTCTATGCTAATTTCTCTTAAA
>JAFIEY010000222.1 GCA_020832345.1 Cryomorphaceae bacterium
ACACGAATCAAACCCGTAGGGGTGTTGATGATTTTAACAGTACAATGACGGGAAAAAGGGCAACCACAAGGGATTGCCCCTACAACATTCGGTTTCAAAAACGCCTCACCTCCTCACTCTCAAAATTACGTCCACAATCCAAACCGCACCCAACCCACGTTCCCAAAAAACAACGATTAAACGATTAAACGCATAAACGATTAAACCCTCCAAATAACTCACCCAATCCCATTCCCGAAACCAACCCTTCACCTCCCCATCCAATCTTTAAAATCATTTACACGGTCACGAGACACGGTCAATTTTAATCCACTCGTGCTTTCTATGAGCAATCGACCGCTGTGGTAAGGATGAACGGTTTTGATATAATCCTTTTGCACAATTTGTTGCCTGCTGATGCGGAAAAATTGTCGGGGATTGAGATCTTCTTCCAGTTTACTGAGCGATTCGTGCGACAATGCGTAATTTTTGCCGCCTTGATCCACCGCAAAAACGTAAGTGTCAAAATTGAAATACACTACATCAGCGATTTTTAATGGAACGAATACATTGCCCTTTTTAACCAGAAATTGCGATTTAAATGATGGTTTTTCGGAGGTGCTTGAAGGAAATATTCTGCTCAGACATTCGTCTAAAGCCCGAATACTAATGGGCTTCATCAAATATCCAACGCCTTTGTTCTCAAATGCCTCCCTGGTAAATTCGCCATAAGCTGTGGTGAAAACCACCGGAATATTGACCTCTAATTTCGCCAATGAAATTAAACTTTGTCCATCCGACAATTCAATATCACAAAATATCAAATCGGGAAATGTTGCCCGCTCAAGTAATTCGGAAAACTCCTTATTGCTTTCTGCGGTTTTCGTTACCTGCCAACCCGGGCGCACTTGGTGAAGCTTTCGCGCCAAATGCTGACGGGCAGGCGCCTCATCTTCTATTATCCAAACCGTTTTGTTTTCCATATCTCAATGCTATTTTTTTGAAAGTGAGAACTCAATTCTCACGACAAACCACCCATCCGTTTCCGAAATGATCAATTGCTCATTCGGTTGATTGGAGTAAAAATCCCGAAGATGTTTTAGTCCAATGCCCGTTCCGTTGGTGTTTTCCTTGATGTTTATCAAATTCTTAACCTCAAAAAAATCTGCTCCGGTATTGACTTCAACGACCATTGGACTTTGTCGGTTGATTACATTGTGCTTGACTACGTTTTCCAATAATCGCTGCAAGGTCATTACCGGCAATTTCACGTTTGGATGGATTTCTGTGTTTTCAATTACCTGCAAATTTTCACCAAAACGAACATTTAACAAAGCCAAAAAATCCCGGCCAAACTGAAGCTCCCGCTCAATTTCGACCGCCTCCTCATGACTGTTTTCCAACACGTACCGATAACAATTGGCCAATTGCTCCAAATATTGCGAAGCTTTTTCAGTATCCTCATGGATAAGCTGGTCGAGGGTGGTTAAGCTATTAAAGAGAAAATGCGGATCCATTTGCATTCTAAGCGCGGATAATTCAGCTTGCAAGCGGTCGTTTTTCAGTTGCTCCTTTTCCAATAGATTTAGTTTCCATTCTGAAATGAGAAAATTGATTATATATCCGCCGTTGATTATCAACGTAATAAAACAGCCAAAATAAATAGTGTAAAGGATTACCCCTCTGTCTAAGGTAAATTCATAAAAGGATTGCATCAGCAATATAGCTGCAAAAAGCACCATCAATCCCCACAATAGGTTGACTATTACCATTAAAACAATTCTCCGCACCGGATTGGTTTCAAAGGGAAATCGACGTTCAGCTATGCACGACAGTTCTTGATTCCCGCTCCAGATGAGAAAGGAAACGCCAAATGCCAGCAGTCCGTTTTTCCATACACTCTGCCCATCACCACCGATTAGGAAAAATACCGAACTCACCAGTCCTATCATCAGCGAACCGATAATCGCTTCTCTTTGTCGGTTCCAAAACGCTTTATTTATAAAAGTAAACATGACTTAAAAGTAAAAACGATAAAACATCATGGGAAACAATCCTATTTGGTAAATGGTATAAACCTCTTCGCGAATGTTGTCGTATTGCTGCATAAACACATTTCTCCTGTTGGTGACATTTTGGATGTCCAGTGCCCATTCGTGCATGGTTTTCTTTCCGTTGATGCGATACGTTACCCGAATATCTGCGCGAAAATAATCCGCAAATTGTTCACTGAAGGCCAAATCGTTTTGATAAACGGTCTGTCCTTGTGCCTGGGATGCCGCTTCATCAATGGGTGTATATCTGCGGCCCCCTGCCCATGTACTCTTTAAGTCGATCGACAGCAATTGACTTTCACTGATTTTAAATTCTTTACCCGCCAATAAATTGTGTACAAAATTCCCGTTAAAAGCAGTGTTGAACCACTCGCCATCAGCAGTACGGTATTGGGCATCAAAAACAGATGATGTAAAGAGGGTGTAAAAACCTTTACTGAAGCTACGTTCTACGGTGAGTTCTACGCCATAGTTTCTGCCCAAGCCATCATTGGTGAGGCCCTCCACGCCGGGGATTCCAAAATCAGCTCCGGCATTGAGCATGCTGAAGGTTCGCCCTTCCTTTACGGGAATATTGCTCAGATGCTGGAAATATCCTTCCACCTTGATATTCCACGGAACCATTTTCCGCCATTCGTAACCAACCACAATGTGATCGGACTGAGAAAAACCGAGGTTTCTATTATTGTGTGTATGTGGGAAATCCCCTCTGGGGTCGCGGAAAAACAACAAGGTCAGTGGTTGATTCTGACTGTGTCGGCCTAGACCAAAATTCAAGAAATGTCCGTCCTTTACTTGCCAGCGCAGGGCCGCACGGGGTTCAATTTGGTATTTTTGATTCAAATGAAGATATTGTCCGTGTAAGCCCACCGTTCCACTGATATTTTCGTTAAAGTGGTGTTTCCATTGTCCGTAGGTTTGAAGCATTTGGGTTTGTCCGTCTTCAGCTCTTCGCGGATAAAACTGATCGCGAATAAAAAGACTATCTCTCAAATTATACCCCATGTGCGTGGCGATTACCCCACCCCGAAAATAGTTTCGGGCATTGAATTTTTTACTCAACTGCCAATGGGCTACCGACCTGTGCTCGCTGAGTTTTTCGCCAAAGAATGGCACCCTATTTTCGGTGTCGCGCACAATACTATCCACCCGCGCATATTGATTGGCGTACGTTTGGGCTATGGTGATTTTGCTAAACCAATTGCCCGGCAATACGAGGCGATGTGAAAAACCCAAGACTCCTGATTGAGATCCGAAGTACGTGTCATTTCCTGCCAGAGTGTACATATTTTCCTCGTCTTGTCCATCGGCGATAAGATCGATATTGCTCACCCCGCCCATGGCGAATACTTTAAAGTTTCCGTATTTTTTGGTAGGTAAATTCAAGGTAAAACTCAAATCTTGATATTCGGGAATGGCTGCGCCGGTGCCGAAGTTGACTCCAACAGCACTGAGCAGTCCCATGGTAGAATACCGATAATTTATCAAATAACTGCCTTTGTTATTTCCCACCGGTCCTTCTGCACCAAGCTCAAATCCATTAAACCCTACTTGAGCTGTGTATTCGCGTTTTTCATTGTTGCCATTTCTCAAACTCAAATCAAACACCCCAGACATGGCATTTCCGTATTCTGCCGGAAAGGCGCCGGTCAAAAAGTCGGAGTTGCTCAGCAGATTGTTATTGAGCATACTCACGGGCCCTCCGGTGGTTCCCATTGCGCCAAAGTGATTGGGATTGGGGATGTCGATGCCCTCCATACGCCAGAGCAGTCCCGAAGGTGAATTCCCCCTAATGATGATGTCGTTTCGGGCATCGTTGGCACCACTTACACCGGCAAAATTGGCCACCATCCGCGATGGGTCGTTCAGACTGCCTGCAAACCGGCGCGTATCATCGGCGTTGAAGCTTCGTCCGCTAATGAGAACAAGTTCATTGGAAGGTCGAGTTGGATCTTCTTTTGAGGTTACTTCGACCCCTTCGAGTTGGGAAACACTTTCCTCTAATCCCAAAATCAGCACTTGTTCTTTTCCGGCAGTAAGCACGACCTGCGCCCCTGTGGTAGAAAACCCGAGCATTCCGGCCTCTAAACTATATCTTCCGGGCGCTACATTGTCAAATCTAAATGCACCGGAAACGTCGGCTTCCGTAATGCGGTCTTCACTTTCACCAGTTAATCGAACCCAAGCACCGGGCAGCGGTTGTTGGTTATAAACTTCGGTTATTTTGCCCCGAATGGTATTTTGCGCCTGGATGATTGTGGCGCAGAATATTAATCCTAAAATAAATTTTGCCTTCATAACGTCGATTAAATTTTCGACAAAAGTCAAAACACGCAATAAACCCTACAATGCAAACCCCCACGAACGGTAGAATACGGTGGTTGAATCGTACAGAACCAGTATTAAACGGGAAATTCAAATTTTACGTTTGAGTCTGCTCCAAAAAGTCCCTTTCTGCCAAAATCTTCCTTTGTTGGAATGGACTCAACTTTTAATTGTAAAATCTTAATACTACGTCTGCTTTACCGCAAGGATAAAGTGCTTGGTATTTTCCAGCCAAATTCCAAATCCAATGGAATCATCTGATAGCGGAATCAAGCGTTTTTCCAAAGCATCTTTACGCTTCAAGCTTTCTTTTAATCCCGTAAAAATGTAACCTTTTAGTCGATAATCCTTCCAAACCAAGTAGGTTTTTTCGGCAAACTTCCGTCCCTTAATTTCCTCCACAACCAAAGCATCTTGCAAAACAACCTCACGAAGATGGTTTTCACTAGCATTAACACCGGTTTCCTCCAGATTTTCATTCAGCAATTTACAAAGTCTGCCTGCTAAAAAGGACGAGGTCAAATAGACCAAACCATTGTCTCCATTTTTTTGGTATCGATAACTACCATCCTCATGAATAACGATGGCCATGCGCTGTTGCGGAATGGGGATTTTTGTATTTAATGAGGGTTTGAGCCGATCGTATTCAGAATAAATCTTCCAATTGGCCAACCATTTGGTCGGCATATTTTCGTGTTCGGCTTCTCGTGCCAAAGCTTGAAATTGTTTGTCACTTGGTACATCACTGAGGAACTTTCGCGTGATATTTTCCTTGGCTTGATGCAACGGACACAGATAAATACACTTTCCTTCACCGTCAAAAACATAATAAATACCGTGCCCGGTGGTCACCTTTCGCAAAAGATGCCGGAGTTTTTCGCCACGAGCCTCTTTTGGTGAGCCGGTAAACATACTCCGAATTCCAAAAAGGGATTTTTTTTCGTCTTTCTGAATGAGAATCTCGAACAGTTCTAGTGTTGCTCGGGCATCACCTTCTGCCCGATGTTTGGCGGAATTGACGATATTTAATTCTTTGCACAACTTGGAAAGCCCGTATGCAGGAAGTCCCGGGATTAATCCTTCTGCCAAAAAAAGTGTATCGAGGGTTTCCTTTTCATAGGGATACCCCAAGGCGGCAAATTCCTGTCGAAGCATTCGGTAATCAAAAGCGATATTGTGTCCGATGAGGACAGCATTTTCCGTAATTTCCACAATCCGCTTTGCGACTTCGTGAAATCGCGGTGCACGACGAACCGAGGCATTCGTGATACCCGTCATTTTTTCCACAAAAGGTTGAATGGATTTTTCCGGATTGACCAAGCTGATAAACTGGTCTATGACTTTTTCACCATCAAAGAGAAAGATGGCTATATCGATGATTTTCTCTTCGCCAACCTGGCCGCCCGAACTCTCGGTATCTATTATTGCAAACATGCGTGCAAAAATAGATGCAAAAAATCAGCAATCATTCTAATTTCGCTTTTAAATTTGGCGATATTTTTAATGGGAAACACTTTTTTGTGGAATTAACCAACCGAATACACACACTTTTACTCCTTTGTTTGTTCTGCGGAGCGAGCCAAGTGGCTGGTGCTGATTTTGGCCTATCAAATCCCACGGTGGTTTTTAAAATACTTACCCAGAAAAACGACCGCTTAATTCCCGTTCAGGATGCGCTTTTTTTCGATCATAGTCATGTGGGGTTTCCCGGAGTTTCGAACGAAAATGGTTTCTACGATTTGGATCGAACCATCGATCAAAAATCAATACTCATTATAAAACACCCCCTTTACCATCAGGTTGTGGTTTCCAAAAAAACACATGGACTTGGCGAAAATGATACCGTTGAAGTAATTTTGACCCCACTAAAAATAATGTCGGTGGAAAATGTAGATTCCCTGATGGATCTCTATCAACTTATGGTCATCCGAAGGAAAATTTTAGCCGCCAAATTTCGCCATATATCTACGGACGTGTTCCGTAAAACCATTACCCAAGTCGATAAAACCTCGCGGGAAATACCCTATGTTTCCGGTCGGTTTTTTCCGGGCCAACGCGACACAGGCATTGTGTTTTTAACCTTATCCTATTCAGATTTTTTCACCATCTCCGATGAGCAATCAAGTGAAAGGGTAAAAGAAAATGCCGAATTTGGAATTTTGAGCAACCTCAGTTGGCGTGAAAGTGCTGACTACCTATTTAATCCCTTTAAAAGATTCAATTACTTTTCGGAAATATCAAAACGTGGATACCTCTCCCCTTTTGATGGAGATTATCAAAATATTTATTATGTAGAACCTACCGGTATATATGAGGATGCTGACGAAAAATTCGCCATTTTTCAAATTCGGCCAAAACGTTCACATTCACCGCTATTTTCTGGGTTTATTACCATCAACATCAATACCGGCACACTGCATTATCTCGACCTTAAACTCACTGCCGAACAACACATCGAAAAGGTTGATGAGCTGGACGTTCGTCAATTTTACACGAATGCAGGCGAATTATCCACCCCGGTATTTACATCATTTACCTTTCAGTACGACATATTTGGCACCAGTGGCAAATACGTAAACAGTCAGGTTTACAACCAATTTCAGTTTCTCGAAAAAGCGCCGCCTCACACGGCCATGGCAGTGGAAAAGTTCACCTCCGATGAAGAAAATTGGACGGGGAATCCGATTACCCTAAGTCAACGGGAACGAATGGTCGTCAGGGAAGACAGAGCATACCGGCAACGATGGGACAACGGTGAGGTAGCAGACAGCTTACTTCAATACTATTCCGATCGACCCTTTCAAACACTCCTCATCAAAGGAATGAATTTACCCTTTTACGACAACAAACACTATGTGCGGGTTTATCCTCTGTGGTTTGGTTCCGGTTTTAATACAGTTGAGGGCTTTTACACCCGTTTCATTCACGAATCCAATTTCGATTTTGAGGACAAAAAACTCAAAAACACCATGGATATACGTTTGGGATATTCCGACAATCGCTTAAAGTTTCGCAACGTATTAGAATACGATTTTGATTTGTATAAACCCAAAAAAATTACCTTTGATTTTGGAAGTTATGTTTTTCAATTTAATGAGGCTGAACCCATCCTACCGGTCATCAACACCTTTTACAGCTTGTTTTTAGGCCGAAATTTTTTGCGATTACACCATAAGGTTTTCGGAAAAATAAATTACGAACAGGAAATTTTTAATGGTTTAAATTTTAATATTTACACCGAATATGCGTATAGAACCCCACTGTTTAATCATCGAAATCCGTTAAACCTCTCAGACGCATCATGGAATCCTTTTCAGGAAAGCGAATATTTCCCTAATAATGTGGATAGGCCACCGGTCATTTATGAAAATAGTGGGTTTAGACCACACAACGCATTTACCATAGATATGGACCTTACCTACCAAGTGCGGCAGCGGTACAAGATGATCAACGGAAAAAAAATAAACTTACCATCAGATTATCCCAAAATTTACCTCCAGTATAAAAAAGGACTTCCCGTGTTGTTGGCAGAAACCGATTTCGATTATCTGGCCGGTGGCGTGGGTTCACAAACGAGAATGGGCAACGCCGGCACCACCCGGTTCGACCTGAGCGGCGGTGGATTTATCACGCGCCGGAATGTGCAATTTGCAGATTTTAAACATTTTAATGGACTGCAAACCATTTTCCTTCAAAAAGTACGCGACCGATTTTCGGACATAAAACAGTTTAGAACCATGCGGTATTACGGTTCAAGTACCGATAGATTTTTTATTGAAGCGCACATGGAACACAACTTTGGTGGATATTTACTGGCAAAAATCCCGTATATTAACCGGGCAAACCTCCATTTGGTCACAGGTTTTAATTATCTTTCAAGCGAATTTGACAACCATTTTCTGGAATTATTCTTTGGTTTCGACAATATTTTTAAAGTTGGGAAAATAGAATTTTCCGGTGGATGGGACGACTTTAAAACCTTTCGTCTGACCATGCGATTGGGCGTAAATTTCGATTATAATTTTTACCGGGAGAATAAGCGTAGATGATGAAAGGGAAAAATTTTCCCCTGGGCGCAATTGCCTTGGGATACAAAAATTTAGCCTATTGGCACAGGCATCATAACCGGGCGTTTCCCGAAGTGCAAACTCGAAAAACCAAAGCGCCCAAATTGCTGATTGTGGGTTGGGATGCTGCGGATTGGGACTATATTGAACCTCTTCTAGCAGAGGGGAAAATGCCCGGCTTACAACGATTGATTTTGTCGGGTGCCAAAGGAAAACTGGCCAGCATGCAACCCATGCTCAGCCCTATGCTATGGACCACCATCGCCACAGGCAAACGTCCCTTTGCCCACGGCATTCACGGATTTGTGGAAAAAAACGCCGAAGGAAATATTCAGCCCATAAGCGGCCAAAGCAGAACTGCTGCCGCCTTTTGGGACATTTTTCGGCACCACAATCTAAAAAATCAAGTGGTGGGTTGGTGGCCATCCCACCCGGCAGAGGACTGTAACGGACAAATGATTTCCAATCTCTTTCACCACAGCGAAGCTCCGCCAAAAGGTTTTGCTTTTCCCAACCAACTTGAAAGTGAAATCAAAAATTGTAAAATTGCTCCTGAATGGATTACCGCAGATTGGGTGGATAATTTCATTTTAGATGTGGCAAACAAACACCCGAAAAAGGATAAGGAAATTGCAAATCTGATGCATGTTTTGGCCGGGGCACTTTCTGTTCAAATGGCAGCTACATATCTTCTCCATCATCTTGAAAACCAAACGCATGCGGTTTACTTCGACGCCCTCGACCATTTGTGCCACCTGGGCATACGATCTGAAAATGGCGATAAAATTATTGAAGGTGCTTACCGACTCCACGACAGAATGCTGGAGGGTCTTTTGGAATATTGCGATGAAAACACCAATGTAGTTTTGGTTTCTGACCACGGTTTTCAATTGCCTCAAACCAAGTGGAAAAAACTCCCCGATGACCCCATGGCTCCCGAACACGATCACCGCCTAATGGGCGTAATGGTCGCATCAGGGCCGTCCTTTCAAGCGAGGAAAACCATCATTGGCGCGAGTATAGCCGATGTTACCCCTACCCTTTTGGCCGCCATGAACCTGCCCGTCGCAAACGATATGCACGGTCGTGTTTTGACGGAAATTTTAGTAAATCAAAATAGGACAGCACCTCTGGATAGTTATGACTTTCTAAGGAAATCAAAAACTATTGTTTCAAATATTCCGGCACCATTTCTCAAACATCTCATCGAATTGGGCTACGTCGATAAAAATATCCAATCCGCTACGGATAAAGCCTTGGCGGAAAACCAGCTTCACTTGGCACGAAGTTATGCCGATGCTCTCAAATTTTCAGAAGCTTTAGCGGTTTTGGAACCCTTTATCACAAAGGAGGTTCCGTCCAGATTTTTAACAACGTATCTACAGGTTTTGATACAATCCGGGGAAATCGAAAAAAGTGGAGAAATACTCGAAAAATTTATAAATCAAATTGATAAAAATCTTTGGTTGCTTTTTCAGTCCATGCGAGCACTTTCAATGGGAAACTCTCCAGCCGCAGAAGAAATGCTCGACCAAATATTGCCGGAAGAAAATACCGGATGGTGGCTGCACCTCGCTCAAGGTTATCTATCCGCCGACAAGCCAGAAAAAGCCGTGAATCTTTTTAAAAAATGTTTGACATCAAAACCTGCAGACGCGCATTTTGGACTGGGAAGAATTTACTTTGCCGAGGAAAATTGGGAATTCGCATTGGATCATTTTCTCGAATCCATTGAAGCCCAATTCTTTGCACCCAATGTGCATTATTTTATTGGAAAAACCCTTTTAAAGCTGGGAGAAAAAGCGCACGCCAAAAATGCACTTCGCATAAGCTTGCAACAACAACCGTTAAATGAAGCACTTCGGGCATTTTACCAGCATCACTTTTCGGATGGCGCTGCTGAACAAACCGACCCGGTAATTGTGGTCAGTGGCCTGCCCCGAAGTGGCACTTCCCTCGCCATGCAAATATTGCAAGCGTTGAGCATTGAAATTTATACCGATAAAAACCGATTGCCAGACGAACACAATACGGAAGGTTATTTTGAACATGAAAATGTCAAAAAACTTTTTCAAAATGCGGATTTTCTCACTCAGGCCCGCGGTCAAGCCATAAAAATAACCAGTCCACTTCTTCCCCACTTATCCAATCGTTGCAGATACAAAGTCATTTATATGCGTCGAAATATCGAGGATTGTATGGCCAGCCAGTTGGATATGCGTCAAAGCGATCACTTTCCTTTTTCCCTACATGAAAATCTCGAAGCAGCAGACCAAAAAGCCCGTTTGTTTTGCACTGAAAATCAACCGTGGATAAATCATATTGAAGTGCATTTCGAAAAATTATTGAAGGACACAGAGTCCGAGCTTAGGCGAATTTGCCACTTTTTAGAACAACCTTTTTCTCATAATCTCAAAAAAATAGTAAAGCCCCATCTCAGTCGGCATTCTTCATTGTAATTTTGTTGCCCGATTGGTTTAAAAAAATTAAGCACAACAATACATGAAGAAGTCATTGTCAGATAAACTCACCCGCTACGGAAGTCTGGTTGCAGGCATTGCAGGAACCGCAGCAGTTCAGGGACAACCACAATATTTTCCGGGACCAAATGTCACCATCGAAAAAGACTCCCTGGTTTTTATCGATCTCAACCACGACAGCATAAATGACTTTGCCATTCGGTCGAGATTTGACTTTTCCATTGGTATTTCCTCCTTTGATGAAATCTCCGCACTACCACTGAGCAATACCACAAATAGAGTTGCGGGAACCACTCCGCTTAACTACCCTTATGCCGCAAAAATTGACCTTAATGTTGATATTGATGCCAATACCGATTGGCTCGGGCCTTTGGTAGAGGGAAGTTTAAGCTTCGCACGAAACGGTAATTTTGACTACAACGATTTTTGGAACGGTGGTGCAGATGGTAAATTTCTCGGTTTTCGTTTTTTAATCGGTGACAGCATTCACTTTGGTTGGGCTAGATTGGATGTCGCTGCCGATGGAAAATCATACGCCATTAAAGGTTATGCGTATAATCAAAAGCCGTTAGAACCCATCAGCACCGGGTACATGGTCAGTGTAAATAAGCAAAACCCCATGGCCTTTATCGTAAGCCGACAAGGCAATTCAATATGGATCAAAGCCGATGTGTTGCAACAAACGGCCACCGTAGAAATGTTCGACCTCAACGGAAAAGTCGTTTATACCAACCGCATCAATCCACAGGAGGAACAAACCATTTCCACTACCCCATTTTCTGCGGGCATGTATATTTTGCGATTTTTCAATGAAAATGGCTTAGTTGAACGCAAAGTCATGATTACCCGATAAAAAGCGCCTGTATTAAATAGGTTAATGAGTGAACTTGAAAAACATTACATCAACCGCAAAGGTTGGCTTCGCGCCGCAGTCATGGGCGCCAATGACGGCATACTTTCTACGGCGAGTATTGCTATTGGCGTAGCGGCGGCCACCACCAATCGCGAAACCATAGTTTTGGGCGCAGTGGCTGGAATTGTCGCCGGTGCTTTTTCAATGGCCGCAGGCGAATTCGTTTCCGTAAGTTCACAAGTAGATATTGAACGGGCAGATCTACAACGGGAAAAAGAAGAATTAGAGCGCATTCCCGAAATTGAATTACAAGAGCTGTCGAAAATTTACGTTCAACGAGGATTGAAAGAATCAACCGCATTGGAAGTGGCCAAACAACTCACCGAGCACGATGCACTGGCCGCCCATGCCCGCGATGAGCTGGGCATTACAGAACTTACCCAGGCAAAACCTCTTCAAGCGGCATTGGCCTCTGGTGCCGCATTTGTCTTTGGCGGTGCACTTCCGGTTTTAGTGGCCATTTTTGCTCCGGTCAATACCATGGTTTATTCGCAATATGTTTTTGCCACTGCATTTTTAGCCCTATCAGGAACAGTGGCGGCAAAAGTCGGCGGCTCAAGTGTTTTAAAAGCCGTATTCCGCATTACTTTTTGGGGAACTGTAGCCATGGTGGCAACTGCCATTGTCGGATCTTTTTTTGAAGGATAGTCATGGAAAAAATCATTCCAAATACCCGAAAACGTATCAGTGTTTCATTGGGTAAATGTGATAAGTTTTCCGATATTCTGCAAATCATTGCAGGAATTCCAACGACGGAATACCTCAGTGTGCTCACCGGATCCAAAGCGCCATATTCGGAATACAATCTCCTCATCGGATGGGGTGCCAGAGCGGTACGGGAAGGGTTGGATCATTTGCCATCACTAAACGATGATTGGTGGTTTGGACACATACCTTACGACACCCACAGTCATTATACCGGATTGGTTTCCCGACATACCCCTTTTGTCGATTTCCCCTCCATCACCTTTTTTTGTCCGGTTTGGGTAGTTGCCCTAAAAGACGATGAACTTACCTTGCATTGTCCACAAGAGGAAAAACAAGAAGCATTGCGGTGGTGGAAATCGGTAAAAAGCAATACCAAAATTCCAGACAGTAATCCCATTCAACTTCAGGCGACCATTTCCCGCGACGACTATCTGCAGGCCACAGCCCAACTAAAATCTCACCTAAAAAGAGGTGACATTTACGAAATCAATTTTTGTCAATATTTTATAGGTGAAGGTGTACTTTCACCCAACCCCATCCACGATTTTGCCCGATGGATGAATTTCACCGAGGCACCGTTTTCTGCATATTATAAATGTGGTAACCATCATCTGTTGTGTGCTTCCCCGGAGCGGTTTTTATGTAAAAGAGGGGACGATATAATTGCCCAGCCCATCAAGGGAACAGCACTGCGTGGGTTGGACATCGCCTCTGATGAAATGGCAAAAAAACAACTGTTGGAAAGTGAAAAAGAACGGGCAGAAAACGTCATGATCGTCGATTTGATGCGCAATGACCTTTCACAATTGGCCACCGTGAATTCCGTTCAGGTCACTGAATTATTTGGCATTTACTCATTTTCTCAGGTACATCAAATGATTTCCACCATAAAGGCAACCCTTCGAAAAAATCTAACTTTTCGGGAAATAATTGAGGCCACTTTCCCCATGGGCTCCATGACCGGGGCGCCCAAACGCAGTGCCATTAAACTCATCGATGTATATGAAGACCACCAAAGGGAAATGTTTTCAGGAAGCCTTGGTTATATTGCTCCCAATGGCGATTTCGATTTTAACGTCGTTATTCGCTCCTTGCAGCACAATGCAAATAAAAATGTATCTTTGGCGGGAGTTGGCAGCGCACTTACCTATTTAGCCGATACCGAAAAAGAATACGAAGAGTGCTTGTGGAAACTCACCACCATTCAAAAGATTTGGTCACCATGAATCGTCGTCCAATTACCGAAATATTCTCACGTGCCGATGTTCATCCTGATCATCGCTTGCTCATTGCTTGCAGTGGCGGGGTCGATAGTGTTGTTTTGACCCAAATTATAAAGGAAATGCATTTTGAAGCCGGACTTGCCCATGTAAATTATCACAAAAGAGGTATTGAATCGGAAAAGGATGCGCAATTTGTGGAAAAGCTGGCGGAGGAAATGGGCATGGAATTTCACCATATCGATTACAAGGAAAACAACGGTGGAAACTTCCAGCGAAATGCCCGTGATTTTCGATACCAATGGTTTGCCCATATTGCGAAAACCCATGGATACAACTGGATTTGTACCGCACACCACGCCGATGACCAAAGGGAAACCATCCTTCAAAAAATTCTTCGTGGAGCAGGGGCTCAATCCCTTCAAGGCATAAGAGCCATTCACGGAAAAACCTTGCGACCATTAATTGCAATGGACAAAGCAGAAATATTGCAATTTGCCAAAGAAAATCAACTTCAATGGCGGGAGGATACCAGTAATTTCACCATCGACTATGAGCGAAATTATATCCGAAATATTTTGCTACCACATTTCAAAGCGCATCACCCAAGAGGATTAAAGGGATACGACCTAACAATGCAGCGATTGCAAAACCAAGCCGGGAAAATTGAAGATTTGCTGCAAATTTGGCGACAAAGATGCCTAACCGAGGTTCCGGGCGCATGGGAAATTGCCCCGGAAATAATCCCTACAGAAGCGTACCGTGCCGATTGGTTGGCTGAAATCCTTCTGCCTTGGGGAAAGTTTGATGTCCCAATGATTTTGGAAAAATCTGAAAATGGCATCAGTGCATCCAGCAATTATGGAAATTACGTTCTCTCCACCTCACTCGCCAGAATTTTTCTTCACCGAGAAAAATTCGACGAGGATGTGGTGGATTTGCCTTTTACTTCAGAAGAAATTTCTCTGGGCAATGCACAAAAAATAATTTGTCAGGATAACCCAGGCGCATTCGACAGGTTATATGTAAAAAACACAAACAATATGACCTATTCAAGACCGCGTCCCGGGGATAAAATTTGCCTAAACAATGGATTACATAAAAAAGTTAGCGATTTTTTATTGGAACAAAGGATTCCCGCCATTCTGAGAAAAACAGCCATTTGGATAATTCGTCAAAACAATGAGATTATTTGGATTCCCGGATTGTACAAACATCCTGACCATTTCAAAACAAATAAAGATGAAATGTCTATTATGGCATTTTTAAGTCCTGCATTTTAGTTTTACCCCTACTTTTGTCATCCTGAAAAAATAAATCATCCATGAAGCGATTTACCACCATACTGATATTATCTGTTCTTGCGTTCTTCACCCAAGCACAAATGCAAAAAGACCCGGTTTCCTGGAAATTTTCCATGAAAGATAAGGGAAAAGGCATCCATGAATTTAAGGCCGTAGCCACCATTGAAAAAACCTGGCATCTCTACAGTTCGCAAGCCCCTGACGTGGACATGGGGCCATTGCCAACCGAATTTAACATCGATAGTTCGGAAACCAAATTTCGCATCATATCGTCCGTATCGGAATCGCCAAAACCGGTAAAAGAATTTGATCCCAACTTTGGGATGGACGTTCGTTACCACTCCAACAAAGCCACGTTTACCTTTCAGATAGAGGCGATTTCCACCGAAGATTTCACCTTCGAGGGCTACGTATATTATATGGTATGCGACGATGAAAAGTGTTTGCCTCCAAAAAGTGTGGATTTTGATTTTAAAATCCCCGCTGTAGCCAAAACCAAATCAACCACTGAGCCTGTCGGTGAAAAACCCGATATCGACTACACCGAGATTGATAGTGCCTTAGTTGAGGAGGATATTCCGGAAACCATTACCGACGAGGTTGAAAGTATTGAAACGGAGGATTCAGCTGTTATCGATGAGAAAACAGGAAAAAAAGACAAAGAAGAAACCAGTTTACTCGCCTTATTTATTTTCTCTTTTTTGGGTGGATTTGCCGCATTGCTAACGCCCTGCGTATTTCCCATGTTGCCCCTTACGGTTTCATTTTTCACCAAGCGAAGTCCCACAAGGGCCAAGGGCATAAGCAACGCCATTATTTACGGATTATCGATAATTATTCTCTATGTTTCCGTTGGATACAGCTTTACCGCTATATTTGGTGTGGATGCCATGAATAGATTTGCCACTGATCCATGGGTTAACTTGGTTTTCTTTGCATTGTTGGTGGTTTTTGCCATATCCTTTTTTGGTGCTTTTGAAATAGCCCTGCCGCAGTCGTGGGCAAATAAAGCCGATAAAGCCTCGGAGCGGGGTGGATTAATCGGAATATTTTTCATGGCTTTTACGCTGGCACTGGTAAGCTTTTCCTGTACCGGCCCCATTATTGGAACCCTACTTTTTGAGGCCTTTAGTGGCGGGGTCATAGGGCCGGTGGTCGGTATGTTTGGCTTTAGTTTAGCCCTCGCCATTCCATTTGCACTTTTTGCCGCTTTTCCGGGCTGGATGAACAGTTTGCCAAAATCCGGCGGATGGTTAAATTCAGTAAAAGTGGTATTGGGATTTTTAGAATTGGCACTGGCGATGAAGTTCCTTTCCGTGGCAGATTTGGTTTGGCAAATGGGCATCCTCAAGCGCGAATATTTCCTAATCATTTGGATTACCATTGGCATCATGTTGGTCATTTATCTTTTGGGGATTTTTCGTTTACCACACGACAGTAAAATTGAACGTCTAAGTGTTTCTCGTTTGTTTATCGTCATGATTTTTATGGGTTTTACTGTGTATCTAATTCCAGGGCTTGGCGGTGCTCCATTGGGCGCCATCAGCGGCATTACACCGCCCATGTGGTACACAGATTTACCTAAAACCAAAATAAGCGGAATCAGTGACGGCTCTGGTGCTTTGGAAGAAATCCCGGATGGCGCAGACCCGGACCATTGTCCCCTCAATCTCAATTGTTTTCACGACTACGAAAAGGGATTGGCGTATGCAAAAAAAGTCAATAAACCCATCCTATTGGACTTTACCGGTTGGGGGTGTGTAAATTGCAGGAAAATGGAGGAAAATGTATGGATTGACTCCCGAATTGAAAAGGTTTTGCGAAATGACGTAGTGGTTATTTCCCTTTATGTGGATGAACGAACCAAAATACCAAAGGAAGAGCAATACTACAGTGAAATTTTAGGACATAAAGTGAGAAACATAGGCAACAAGTGGGCGGAATTTCAGGCCAAACACTTTCAGAATCCTTCACAACCTTACTATGTATTTGTAAACCATGATAATCTCGAACCACTCATCGAGCCCGAAGCATACAACTCCAATGTAAACGCCTATTACAATTGGCTGAATAGAGGCGTAAAGGCTTTTGAAAAGCAAAAAAAATCTCCTTGACTCAGAGGTTCATCCTATTTTAAAGATAATCCATAATAGATTTTATCTATCAGAAATTGGTCAAAGTTATAAATGACCAATGATACAGTTTGCGTGTTGTTATTTTGCCGAAGAAAAAAATAAACCATGCGTAAAAGAATATTGACCACCCTCGCCGCCGTAAGCATAATTTTCGCAACAGCATTTGCTTGCGGAGAAAAGGAAAAAACTGAAGTTGCACCGGAGAAAGGTAAAAAGAAAGTCATTGAAAATACACTGACGGAATCGGATATGGAGATTGTCCGTCAGGCCAAAAAGTTTTTTAAAGTCCTGCCGGAAATTGCGGAAGCCGATTACGAAATCACTGATGAATTGGTTGATTTGGGTAAAATGCTATATTTCGACACCCGGTTATCAAAAAGCAACACCATTTCTTGCAACAGTTGCCACAACCTAGCAACCTTTGGCGTTGATAACAACCCGACCTCCATTGGTCATAAATGGGTTGCCGGCCCGAGGAATTCTCCCACGGTGCTCAACGCTGCCCTTCACGGCTCACAGTTTTGGGACGGCAGGGCTAAAGATGTTGAAGAACAAGCAGAAGGACCAATCCTCAACCCCATAGAAATGGGATCACCTCATGAGGAATTTGTCATCGATAGATTGCGCACCATCGACAGCTATTCGGATCTTTTCGCATCGGCTTTTCCCGGCACCCAAGAGCCATTGACGTACAAAAACATGGCCCGTGCCATAGGAGCTTTTGAGCGCACCCTCATCACCCCTGCCCCATTCGACGAATACCTCAGCGGTCGGAGTGAGGCGCTTACCGAAAACCAGAAAAAAGGATTAAAAACCTTTATGGATGTCGGCTGCACCACTTGTCATACCGGCTCAGTTTTAGGTGGAGATTTATTTCAAAAATTCGGACTTATCAAGGGGCCGTATTGGGAGTACACCGATTCCGAAAAAATTGACGAAGGTCGCTATGAGGTTACCGGGAAAGATTTTGACAAATATGTTTTCAAAGTCCCCGGATTGCGCAATATCACACACACTGCCCCATATTTTCACGACGGTAGTGTTTGGAGTTTGGAGAAAGCCATTGAGATAATGGGCATTACCCAACTCGGCCGCGAACTAACCGAAGAAGAAATCGAAAGCATCGCAGATTTCCTGGCCTCCCTTACCGGAGAAGTTCCCGAATATGCGAGAACCCTTCCAATTTTACCTAAAATGGGAAAAGAGACCATCCATCCGGATTTTGATTAAAGGTTGTTTTTTTCGGGAATGATGTGGGATGCGGTTTGGATTGTGGATG
>JAFIEY010000234.1 GCA_020832345.1 Cryomorphaceae bacterium
CGAAGAACAAGGAGTTCCCGTTTGGGCGCAGATTACATTGGGGGTGACTCTGGGGTTGAAGCAGGGGAGAAAAAATATTACTAACAACAGATCGCTAAAGACTTTGCCATCTCACAAAAAAATTAAAATTGATAAAGAGCATATATTATCTGGCCATAAAACAGGAGGAAGTAGAGTCAGTATGAATAAAGATTTATTTCCAAGTTATATGACTGAAAAGCAAGTAATTGGCGACATTAAGTTTGCGTACCGGAGTGTTAAAAAAAGCTAAAAACCCAAGGAAGTAGGGTGTTGCTTCAGGGAAAATCTAAATCTGGTAAATTTACCATTAATATGTGGTTAAATTTAGAAACGGGCATTATCGAAACAGCATATCCAAAATTCTGAATATCATGAATGCATTCAATTCAAAAGATTTGTGTTTAAATATTAATTATAAATCAATAGTTTTCAAGAAAGATTATTGTGTTGGAATGGTTTATTTTAATCTTAATGAGTTTAATTTTCCTGACAATCAGTGGAATGATCGTATTGATGTGCTTCTGCGATGGTGGACTGAGGCTGCTAAGTCTGAAGAAACTATAATATTAAACTTTATGGATGGACCATTTTGTCTTAAATTAGATATTCCATGTAATTTAGTTTTCTTTTACAAATCAGAGAAATTATTATTACGGAAATCGTTTAATTCACAATTATTTCTCGATAATCTTATGTGTGAAACTAAGCGTTTTCTAGCATTTTGTGCTTCACAAAATTTTGAATCAAAAGAACTTGTAGATTTGAAAAGTGAATTGTTAGGGTAATGTATAGAGTTTAGGGGTCATCTGCACCACCCCACGCAAAACCAAAACTTACCACCCCAATATTGGGATGGTTATTGAAAAACAGAAACTTGGCTTCAAGTCCTCGGTGTCTTGTCCCCACAAATAGTCGGATGAAGTAATATTCACTAATCATTTATAATTTTGTTCGCTATGAGCAGGGAAAGAACCTTTACCAAAGAAGAAAAACTCAATATTCTGCGTGAAGCCTCAGAAAATAGAGTTACAGCAACCATTGAAAAGCACGGAATTTATCCGGAAACCTTTTACAGTTGGCGAAAAAAGTTTCAAGAAATGGGGGAAGAAGGCCTTCGTCATAGAGGTACACCGGCGCGGATCAAACGCATTCGGGAGCTGGAGAAAGAAAACTTATTATAAAACATTGCGTATCCAATGTTCGAAAAAATTACACAGTACATGAAAATACCACTAAAATTAATGTCAAGACTATTGAATCTTTCAAGGTTTGGAAACACTTGATTGGAACTTAGGGGGCTTATTCCTAAGGGAAAAGCAAGCCATTTGATTGAATGGAATAAAAAATTTGGTGCCTCAAAAAAAGGTATCATTAAAAGAAGGTAACTATGGAAAATAATTCTTTTTATATTACTCACTATTGTGATGAAGATGATTTGCGCTTTAGGCCGCGAGCATCATATAAAGCAAGAGTATATTTATGTGATTTTTTTTTAAAAAACATCTTAGTACCAAAATCAATTCTAGTGAATAAATGGAATGTGAATTTATCCATTTCATTTGGGATGGTTAAAAAGGAAAGTGAAATTATAATCGCTCCTTCGCGTAAATTTTCACAAGAGAAAACTATTCTATTTCCTGCAATGGTTCCATTAAATAATATTATTGGGTCTCAAGATCCTTATAAAGATTATTTGGAAATTATCATCGATGTTATTTGGCTATTTATTTTAGAAAACTCTAACAATGTGAGCCGTGATGAGCTAGAACAAGTTATAGAGAGAATTGACTATGAATTCCTTTATTCATTGCCCTACCCAGCACCATTTATTGAACAAAAATTTATCGGTGACGATAGCGTGAAAATTCAAAAATTATATTTTGAAAAATTTGACTTATAATATTTTTTAAAGGTGCAACTGTCTTTTATTTTCTTAGGAAAAACCTTCCAGTATATTTAATTATGAAACCTATTATAACATATAACAATTTAATTTGTGAAGTTCATAAATTTATACCTGAGTTTAGAAGTTATGGATTTCCTTTTGAATGTGAGCCAATTGTTCGTTTTGGAGACTTCGTTGATTTATTATGTGAACTTATTGACAATGATGAAATTGATACTGATTTATTTTTTAGGTGCTGTGCTTTTATGGATATCATGGTGGAACAAGGAGACGGGGCGGTTAAAAATATATTTGATACGGAAGTTGTTATAGGACTGTATAGCAATGGATTTCAAAAAGATCACAAGTATCTTCTAACTACAATGAAAAACCTTAAAGAACCTGCATTAAAATTAATACATGAAACCTTAATTAATTGGTTGAGGCACTCATATATTAATTTTGACAAAAATTTACCATTAGAATTTCAATCAAAGAATTTATTTTGAAGTCATCCAATAATGTTCCCAGAACCATCCCAAGCAAATTCAAAACACTGTATCCCAATAAATGTTGGGAATTATTTGGAAATAAACATGTTGAGCCCTGCACCACCCCAAGCAAAACCAAAACAAACCTTCCCAGTATTGGTGTACTCTCTGAAATCCGAAAATTTTAAAACAATTTGAAGGGTGTATAAATTTGATTTAAATCGTTTTCGAAAAAATATCTTGGCTATTGTTAATATACTCATTAATTTAGCAACACCGTGATAATCTCCAGAACATATCATTACAGTTTTTTGCTTTTACCAAAAAGCTACTACCAGTACGTAGGCAAGGAGCGGGACGGTGAAAGTGGGCTTTATTATTACGGGGCGCGGTATTATGCGGATTGGTTGTACCGGTTTGTGAGTGTGAATCCGTTGAAGGATGATTATCCGTATTATGCTGCATACCAGTATGATGGGGATAAGCCGATAAGTTATATTGATTTGGATGGGTTGGAGGAGGGGAAGCCATCAATTGATGGTACTAGTATTTTTAAACTTATTTTCGGTTCTCCTGAAGGTTATAAAAACCCACGAACACCGCTAGACTACATGTCCAATCACCGTTTAGAAAGTCAGCAGCGCTCATTACTCTGGGCTTCTATACTTGCTTATAAAGCTACTGGTGGAGATAAACTGTTCGAAAAGCATTCTGATTGGAGTAAACTTGGAATAGAAGTAAAGTTAGAAGAAAACATACCGGATAATATGGTAAATATAAATCCTTCTGCAATTGCTCATAATAAACGAATCAATAGTTTAAATGAGCAATTTCACGTTTCTGCAAACTTAAATGGTATTGAAAAGGGATTCGTCAATCTTTTGCTTGAGGGCTTTCTAAAAGGAGTTGGTCCTGAAAATATAATTTACGCAACTGATGGTTATGGTAGTAACTTCTTAAGAAATTCCGCACAGGTTAAAGCTGCTTTAACATCTTTTATAAATGATGGCATATCAGAGGGGAAGGTGGGAGGCGCATCAATCTTTTCATCCATACAAAATGCAACTATTGAAGATTTAAAGTTAGAGGATTTTATTGGATCAGTTGATTATAAAATCACTCTTGATGGAGGTATAATAACACTCACAATGACCAATGTAACTAGCCTTACTTCAGGGTCATTAGGTAAAGAATTAGATTTTACTTCTATATATTGGCCAAAGGGAATCTTAAGGGATTCTCGTCCAAGAGGAATGTACGAGTACTCAAATACAGCACAAACCTTTACACTTACCTTCAGTATGGAAGAGATAAAAAATTTGTATATGAAGCAGGATGATGTTAAACAAGAGGAGTAGATGAGGCAATTGTTTATTACCATACTATTGCTTGCATCCTATCACATAGTAATAATCTCTTATCAATTGAATAAAGGATTAGATATGATGTTCTCTGGATTTTATGGCTTATTTATTGTTTTTATTGTACTTTATACTGCAATTTTAACCTATGGTTTTGGGAAACATAATTGGTTGAGAAGATTTTTGATATTGCGCATTTTTCTCCTAATCCCTTGTTTTGGGTACATATTTTTTCATTTTATTGGTTTCATCTACTTAATTAGTAGTATTTTGTCTTTGTGAGAGAAAATTCACAATACTAAACAGCAGTCCACCCCACGCAAAACCAATACAAATCATCCCTATATTTGGATACTTTTAGAAAAGCAGCCACTTGACCCAAATCCTCGGATTATTTTGAAAACACTTAGGGTTTTGGATATGAATACTTTTTGTTCTCCCTTTTTAGGTGGTGTTGTTTTAATACCAGCAGTCCATTGGGATTAAAGAATACTAACTTATTAAGAATAAATGTTAATGATTTACAAGGTATGGTCTTACTTATGTCTCAAAAGAAGATGGTAATGGGTTTTTAATTGAACCACTTGGAACGACAACTGTTGCAAACTCAAAACTAAAATGGCAGAATTCGATTTAGTTGGAAAATATTTAATTGAAATGCAAGAAGAAAACAAATTATATCTGGTATTATTAAACTATCTAAGAATACATGGAATTAAAGGTGACGAGAAAGATTTTCGAATAGCCTTAGGAAATGGTGTAGAAGTGCTTGTTAGTAGTAAGGCCTTTTATAATGATTATGAATCAATGAGAAATTCATTTTACGAAGCAAAATCAAGAATAATGGAATTAGATATTAATGATTATCAATCTGATTTGATTGTTGAAATGGAAGCAGTTATTATAAATCAAGCTCGGTTGGTGGACTTTTGGAGTTCTTCATTTGAAGATTTTGAGGAAGCTGAGTTTTTTAAAAGATATTATTCTCGATAATATAGATTCTTCTTGTTTGTTGAAAATGCGAAATTATATACGATGCTCATCAGCTGGGTTACCCCACCACCGCTCCACTCCACGCAAAACAAAAAATCATCCAAATAATTGGTATGCTTTCTGAAATTCAAAAATTGAGTCCACTCTAAAAAGGATGATTTCAATCAAAATCTAGGGAGTTTTGAACCGTAGATAACCAGCTGTTAGTGAGGATTCAAAAGTCTAACGACGTGGAAGATTTTGGTAGAAAGGGACTTTTAAGAGCAGACTCAAAATTTAAAAACAATGTGAAGGGTGGGTGTATATATTTGATTTAAATCGTTTATGAAAAATAACTTGGCTATTCTCAACAAACACATTACTTTAGCAACACCTTGATATGACCTAAGTTATGGATCAGTTATTGTTTAATCAAATGGTTACATTTATTACTAGAATCCAGGTCGGCAAAGGAAAGTATAAAACTATTTTAGATTTATAACAGACTAAAGTTGGTTATGGGAAGTATAAACAAAATATTTATTTGATGAAACCCACATGAGAAGTTTATCTCACATATCTTGTCCCGACACTAAGTGTCGCGAAGGAAGGTGATCAAAAGACCTTTCCAGTAGGCAACTAAAAAACCATTTTGAACTAAAGAATCATCCATTACGGGCTTTGCCGAGACACAGTGTGATAGTTGTTTCTTTATTAGCCTTATAAAATCTAAAAAGCGGATCTGAATGGAAGCTAAATTTCTGAATTACTAATAGTAAAAAAACAAACGGATGAAAGAAATAAAGAATTATATCGATTTAAATACTGCAATTATTCGGCTGTATGAGCTTTCAGAATTTGCAGATGATGAGTATCTATTTCGTCTAAATGAATTTGTCAAGGCAGGAAATGAATTGAACAATAAAATAATCAATCGTATGATTGAACTACACCTACACCGCCTTGATAGTTTTATCCAAAATGAATTGTGTCAGGATCAAGATTACTATCTTTTAAAACATGAGTTACATTTAAGGTTATTATTCTCATCACCAAAATTAGTTGGAAAAGTAAAAATTCAGCACTTCATTGAGTGTCTCATTAAAACTTATAATTCAAAAGATCCTTCCATTGATTATGAACGTGCAATTTACCTCGCTAGTTTGTTAGGCGAATATTTGCTTAATACAGATTTTGAACAAAATGAGAGGCTAACTGATAATCTTCGGCAAATCCAGAGTTGGACACCCTCTGAGACAGGAAATTGGTATGGTTTTAAAGATCATAAGGTGAAATTAAAATCCTTCACCTAGATTGTTCTTTGCTCTGCACCATTGCACCATCCCACACAAAACCAAAACAATCCGTCCAAATATTGGGATACTTTATGAATTCTTCAAATTTATTGATGCTGTGCAGTATTATATATTTGTGCTTAACCTCTTTCCGAAAAAATGAAAATTGAAGATTTGGCCGAATTATGCCTCTAACCAATAAATTAAATAAAATGATTAAGAAAAAAGGTGTATTTAAACTGATTGATTGTCATGACACCCACAATCAAATTCTTTACAGAAGCACTGCCTACAATGAGAAGAAGAAGACATATTTAAATCAGGATATTTTAATATCTGGTACTTTTTTTATTAGTTTGCCTTGTGCAATGGAAGGGGTGACAATTCGTCATGCTTCCAAAGAAGAAGAGGCTTTATTTAAAGAAAGAATTCCTAATGATTATAAACCTACTTGGAAAAAGTTTTTCATATTTGAGTCTGGCTCTAAAGTGTACTTTGTAGTTGCTGACAAAATTTTATTTCAAGAAAACACAAAAATAGGAACCAGTATTTCAAGCAAATTAGAAGAGCCGATGACAGATGAGGAAATTGCTCAATTCGTTGAAGAAGTTCGTAAATTAGACCCTGAACAACGTTTAAAGCTTATGAAGTCCAATAGTTGGGATGAGTTAAAATAAACCCTGCACTATTTTGGACAAAGCATAAAAAATAAATGATGAACTCAAAAGAACTAAAAAAAAGAGTTTGGAGCTATCTAGAATCCTCCAAGGAAATTCACGACTATTCCACACTTTTCAAGAGAAAAAGAGCTGAAGGCTTACTGCTACTATTTGACTTTAAGTCAAATTTTAAAAGCATTTCAGAAATAACAAGAGCCTTTTTTGAAATAAAAAAATCCATAAATGACACCCGGCAGATATCAACTTTTCAAGAAGACTTGTTGGATGAATTGGAAGCAATTCTCATTGCCAATTACCCGATGCCAGATTTCTGGACCTCATCCATTGAAGATTTCAAACATCACAAGGGATTTATGGACGATTTTGATGCGCTGAATAAATAGAGCACTGCTCCTCACCAAGTAATGCTCCAAATGTGTTGATGGACAGATTTTAGATTCTCAAAAAACTAAAAACAATAGAGTATATACTAAGGCGGGCTAACGCTCTTATTCTCTAAGAAATAACCTTTGAAATTTCGAGGTATATTGATTTTCAGAGGATAGAATGAATATATTCTAAAACCGGTTTATAGAATAACACTTTCAAAGAAAGAAAAAAAAAGAGGATGCTTTTATAAAGAGTACTGCGGGAAGATTATTTTATGCAATCGTTCACTGTTGTTTAGTGCCCTGCACCACCCCAAGCAAAACCAAAACAAACCTTCCCAGTATTGGTGTACTCTCTGAAATCTGAAAATTTAAAAACAATGTGAAGGGTGTATAAATTTTATTTAAGTCGTTTTCCTAAGTACACGACAAAAATTTTAAAAAGTTCAGCGCAAATTTATTAACTCCTGATATTAAGTATCTTGAAATCAAATCGAGGCCATATCTAAAGATACTTATAGCTCTTCTACCGTGTTTTTTAATCTTAATTGGCTTGAG
>JAFIEY010000239.1 GCA_020832345.1 Cryomorphaceae bacterium
TATCATGTGCGGTATCATGTGCGGTATCATGGTTGGTTTTCTTTGCTGATGGTCGCCATAGAGTTACGATAAAGGTTTTATTGTCTTTAAAATCAGGAGCTTTTAAGCCTCTTTCAGCTATTAATGCATACATTTCAGGAATACCTGTTCCAAAACGCTCAATAGCACCTGTTAAGAACATGCAATTGGCCAACAACGGATTGTGAGGGTAGGAACTATGGGGTTCTCTCAATTTGGAAATATCCAATTCGTTAGGCAATGTCCCCGGATTTTCAATTTCAATACGGTCTTTAAAAACCGATACTTGAATACTTGCTTTGCTATTGTAATCTCTGTGAGCAATCGCATTAATAATGGCTTCTGCTATTACGGCTCTTGGGATTTCATAAGCGGTTTCTACCTGATTGGATTGACTTCGGTCTCCTGTACTTAAACTGATTTTAGACAACACAAAGTCGATGGCATCATCCGCCATTTGGAATACCGTACCAGAATATTCTTTGTAATCCGGCATAGGCTTGATTACTGCTACTCCATGAAAGTAGGCACATTTAACGGTTGCTGCTGGGAAAAAGTACTGCGGTTTTTTGGCGAAGGCCAACAAGGCACTGTTGGTTAGTTTTCCGCCACGTAATACATTCAAATGTGCTAAAATCTTATCAACTCTATCCGTTTCTTTCAGCGGAAAATTTCGTTTAAGCCTTGCTGCACGAACAAACTCAATAACAGCATCTTGCGAAAGGTCTGCTAAACCAGCTTTTGGATTAATGGCACTATCAAAATCATCCGCATCAATTTTGCCACTCTGCTTTAAATAAAGAATACACGAACGATACAATTCGAGTTTTAAAGCAACCAAATCAGCAAACCGTTTCCTAGAAACTTTTTCTCCAACTTTTTCTATAAAGGCTAATTCTTTAGGGTGACGCTTTAAAGAATAGTCGCCTTTAATAAATACCCAGCATGACTTATAGGACTCTTGAGCGGCATCAAACTCTCTTTCGGTAGGTGAGATACCCTCTGAATCTTCATGTCCATATTCCACACCCAATAACCCCAAATAAATAGCACTATCTTTTACTTGTTGTAAATATACCGTGCCAGGTGAATAACCAGTAGCGGCTACCTCTTCAAAAAGAAAGGGCTCAAAAAACAATTTCAATAGTTCATCTTCACGAATGTATGCAGCCAGTGCTTGCCGCTCTTTGGCAAACTCTTTTTGTACAGATGAAATGAAGATGGTTTCTTTGGGCATGGGGGCAAATTTATTGATTTAATTTCGTTTTTTTTCATTTAAAACCTTACCAACGTGCCACTTTAGTCTCTCAAGCGATCCCAAATCTAAAGCACGCTGACCAGTAAGCATCCCTGAAAAAAAGAAGGGCACATTGTCTAAGTTTTTAGGTGCATCTTTGATGTAGTATGCGCCATTAGATTCATTAAATTCAAAATTAAAACCTAACCAAATGTTTTGGCTCTGTACTTTGTCCTTTCCTAGGTATTTTCTAGCCATTGTGTTTACCACAACTACGGCTTTTGGTTTTATTGAGGCGAGCACAGGCCGAGCCACCTTATCCAATTGATCCCAAATAAAATCTAAATTGCTTTGCTCAAGCTTTCCAATTTGTTCTTGCTTTGTTTCTCTTACTGCCAAAAGGTCAAAATGTCCCCACTTGGTATCTTCACCACAGGTTTTTGCGATATCTTTAAATTTCGCAAAATATCCGCCATGGTCTTGATTGAGAGAATAAAAGTGACTCCCTTCCTTACTTCCATCAGGATAAGAAGGATTCAATCCTACGAAAAGGATGCAATCATCAGGAATGGACTCAACCATTGCATATCCTCGGTCCGCGAAAGGCACTCCATTTTCCTTAGCTGTTAAAAAGATTTGATCTAATGGCTTTTCAATTTGGGCTTTAATTTCCATGACTCATTTTGTTTAGGTTTAAAACTCTATAATACTACAATGTATCAAAAAATTCACGAATTTTACGTTAAAATTTAAAAAAATATATTATTTGTTTGAAAATCATTACTATATATTCTTGATTCACTTTTACCTTTTTAACTTGAACACTTGCTGTTTCCTTATAAAAGTCCTGTCTATCAAAACATCCTATCAACTCCCCACTGTCCCGCTCTATGATTTATCTTGATTTTTTGATGGACTTTGATTTTTGGGTTTCATCACGCGTTTGAATTGCAGTGATGTATTGCCAAAGTTAATCAACAAACCTATTTCCAATCCGTAAGCTTCTAAATAGTTGATTGCTTGTGCTAAATGAACGTCTTCTAATTCTTTTACGGCTTTGATCTCTACCATGATGGTGTCTTCCACAAAAAAGTCAACACGCCGTTGACCAATTGGAAATCCTTTGTAGGTGAGCTTCATCTCCTTTTCTCGCTCGTGTGTCAAACCCTGCATGTTGAGTTCGATGCTCAATGCCCTTTGATATACCACCTCCTGAAATCCATTTCCCAAGTACCTATGCACCTCCATTGCCGCGCCGATTATCTTACCGGTGAGTTCGGAATGTTTGTACTCGTTTTTAATCATAGTCATCATCCAATCATTTACGAATCATAGTTCAAGACATTTATCTTCCCCGTCACCGCCCCATCAATCAACGTCGCTTTCAATTCCTTTAATTTATCTATCTGCCCCACTGTCTCGCTCTATGATTTATCTTGATTTTGTGATGGACTTTGATTTTTGGGTTTCATTACGCGTTTGAATTGAAGGGAAGTATTGCCAAAGTTAATCAACAAACCTATTTCCAATCCGTAAGCTTCTAAATAGTTGATTGCTTGTGCTAAATGAACGTCTTCTAATTCTTTTACGGCTTTGATCTCTACCATGATGGT
>JAFIEY010000246.1 GCA_020832345.1 Cryomorphaceae bacterium
TCCACTCTAAAAAGGATGATTTCAATCAAAATCGACGCGGAGGGGATTTTTGAACCGCAGCTAACCAGCTGTTAGTGAGGATTCAAAAATCTACCGACAAGGAAGATTTTGGCAGAAAGGGACTTTTTAGAGCAGACTCATTTATTTTTAACCATAATAAAATGTAATGAGGAGAGTTTTTACAATTATTACTTTTTTTTCTGTTTCATTTATAACTGCCCAAACGTATGATTTGGATTTGGAATTAATTATGAATGAACCTAGCACTGGGGATACAGTCATTGAAAACCAGCAAATTGATTTGGTTTTTTCGTTAATCAATCACGGGCCTGACACATTGGAAAATGGTTTTGTGTTTTCTTTTGCTGAGTTGTATAATGGAAATTATGGTCAGCCAAATTTTATATCAGGTAGCCCTGAGTTAAAGCCCGGAGATACTTTAAACTACACCATGAACAAAACTTTTAGTGGTGGTTATTCAAGTTATTTTGAGTATTGTATTGAATTTAGCAGCATTTCAGGTGCAGCCTTTTTCCCTCCACCTGATCAGTCTAAATGGCGCTCTTGTGATTCTATTCATTATATAATTCTTGCAGATTTAAGTTTTGATAATAATGAAGTTACAAGTTTTCAAGACTTTTCATTTTTTGATGGGCAAAGTCTTGTAATTCGGCAGGAAGGTTTATTGCCAGATCAGTCAGTAGAAATAAAATTACTGGATATGTCCGGGCGACAAATAGAGCGAATTGATATTGAATTAAATGGAGGTAATTCGCATGAAACGGTACTGCCTTGGCCTCATCATGCCAAAGGAGTTTTTTTATTGGTTACAGAGCAACGAGGTGCTTCACCGCAAGTAAAAAAGCTAATGATATACTAGGTCAATTTCTTAAATACCCTCCTCAAGCTAACGCTTGGTTCAGAGTACGCCATAAAAAAAGCGCCCACTAACGTGTGCGCCTTTTTTTCTTTGTGGAGTAATCCATCAAAATATCGAACCGCCTTTCAGAAGATGTTCACAAGTTACACGCCCTATGTCAGGAGATTGAATCGAAATTGGTGAATGCCCAGAATGTAGGAAATGGGGAGAGTTTGGTGACTGATAATGCATTTTCCGATAACAAAGAGGTTGTTGAAAAAAATCTTCAAATAGAGGAATTAAAGTATAAGAAAAAAAGGAAGGTAACAACAAAAAAGAAGCCGTGGTGAGATTGATTTTTTTTTACACTAAGTAGCTCATATCCACTTGATCCTTTTTTCGATAAATTTGCTATAATTGAACATGACCTATTTCGCAGTAATTTTTATAGTGAAATTATGCATACATGCCCATTTTTCACTATCTTTCGCATAAATTTACTAAGACATGATGCGTATTGTTGATTTTGTAGAAAATTGTTTGACGTATGAACAGTACGCATTTACCTGGGATGAATTAAAAGCAACAATCCCCAAGACAGACATCGCATTACGACACGAGTTAATGCGTCTTGCCGAAAAAAAAGAGATTCTTACACTTCGTCAAGGATTTTATCTGATACTTCCTCCCAGATACAAAGCATTTGGTAAGCTTCCTTTGGAGCTCTATGTTGAAAAGCTATTTAAATTTTTAGATAAGCCTTATTACGTCGCATTTTTCTCGGCAGCAGCATTTCACGGTGCGAGCCACCAGCAGGTACAGCAAAGTTACCTCATGACAAAAGTTCCCAACCTTAGAAACATTAAAAAAGGGAATATCTATCTGAATATTTCTACCTCCAGTAATTGGCCTGTCAAAAATATACAACAAAAAAAGTCTGATGCCGGCTTATTTAATATTTCATCACCGGCTTTAACGGCTATTGACTTAATCCACTATCAATCTAAAATGGGTGGTTTGAATAGAGTTCTCGCTATTCTGGAAGAACTAGCTGAATCTATAACTCCTGGTGATATTAAAGACTTGCTTCAATGGTATCCGCACATAAGCTCTATTCAAAGGCTTGGATTTCTCTTTGAAGAATTACAAACTGATAAAATTCTGTTGGCTCCATTCCAAGTGTACCTCAGTGAAAAGAAGTTCTTCCCGGTACTGCTAAGCCCCGATAAAGATAAAAAACCAGGCAAAGCAAATAACCTCTGGAAAATAGATAAGAATATAGAATTAGAAAGCGATTTATGATTCCCAAGCCCTATATAGCAAAATGGAAAGATCAGGCTCCATGGACTACCAATGAGCAGATAGAGCAAGATCTGATAATATCCAGAGCATTGGCAGTACTTTTCTCTGATGAATTCCTAAGCGAAAACATGGCATTCCGTGGAGGTACCGCACTACACAAACTTTACCTGAACCCAGCTCCCAGATACTCAGAAGACATTGACCTGGTTCAGATCAAAGAAGGTCCAATCAAGCCTATCCTAAAGAGAATAGATGAGGTCATTACCTTTTTTGAGGAAGATAGAGTGGTTAAACCCAAAGCCAATAATAACACTTTGCTTTATCGATTCAATTCGGAATATTCACCGGATACACGGCTCAGACTGAAAATAGAAATCAATTGCCGCGAACATTTCAATTTACTAGGATGGAATTCGTTCCCTTTCTCTGTAAAAAGTGAGTGGTTTTCTGGTCAATGTGGTATTACCACCTATCACTTAGATGAACTCCTGGAGACCAAGCTTAGAGCACTCTACCAACGCAAAAAGGGGCGAGACTTATTTGATCTTCATTATGCTGACCAACACGGAGTGCTGGATTATGACAAGATTATTCATTGCTACTATGAGTACATGAAATTCGTAGTAGGCAAGCCACCTACCCGAAAGGAATTCATGCTAAACATGGAGCAAAAAAAGAAATCCGCCCTTTTTTCAGGCGATATGGAAGGACTTCTGAACCCGAACCTGGAGTACAATCAGGAAAGCGCTTTTGAGTGGTTGGAGGAGACACTAATAAACAAAATGGTTTAGAATATGACTTACGATCAGCAAGTGAAATTCGAGGAGCTATTAAGTTTTATATCAACGCATACCATTGATAGAAGAAGGCCTCATATCGACAAGAAAGCCTTTGAAGAAAATATCAAATGGAATGCTTCTTTGTTCTTTGCAAAGGTTATACAATTGGCAAAGCCAAGTAAACGGGAGCTTACCCTAGAAGAATTTTACGAGTTTAAAAGGAAATACGAAATACAAAAAGGAACTAAAATTAATGCGGATAAATTATTTCAAAAGCACTGGCTGAGAAATATCTTAGACACCATAAAAATCGCAGGAACAGTATCGTCAGCATGTCATAGCTTTAAGGAATTTGCCCATTACTACCAAGAATTAACCTTGAGTCCACTCCAACAAGGATGATTTCAATCAAAATCGAGGGGATTCTTGAATCGGAGCTAACTAAATGTTATTGAAAATTAAAAAATCTACCGATAAGGAAGATTTTGGCAGAAAGGGACTTTTTGGAGCAGACTCATTTATTCCTCACTCAAGCTAATGCTTGGCTCAGAATACGCCATAAAAAAAGCGCCCACTAACGTGTGCGCCTTTTTTTCTTTGTGGAGTTGGCGGGGTTACTATCGTGAGCCCGATCGGGAGGGCGCATCAATGAAAAAAAGGTTACATCCCTCCGGGCTGTACTTTTTTTATGGCGTATTCCTCACTCAAGCTAACGCTTGGCTCAGAATACGCCATAAAAAAAGCGCACACTAACGTGTGCGCCTTTTTTTCTTTGTGGAGTTGGCGGGGTTCGAACCCGCGTCCAAACAAACGTGAAAAGTGTTTTCTACATGCTTATCTCACCATTAATTTTCGTCAATTGGCCGGCGATGAGCAGCCTAACAATTGCTTATTTGCTAAATTTCGAAAGTATGTCGCAACGCCATACAATCTATACCTACTTTTCTGGCACCTCGTGATCGGACTCCACAGGTAAGGGATTCCGCGAGATGGCTCGCTCCCACACCTCGTGTGAGATTAGCTCTAATCTGCTATCGCATGATTAGGCGGCAAGCGCGTAGTTATCTTCGCCAGTTAAAAAATGTGAAACGAATGTTTTGCGAGAATTCCTTTCGATACTCGACATGCTTACACGATCCATCGACTTGCTGTCAATACCAAGTCAACCCCAAAGAACTTGCTGCAAAGATACGATATTTTCGCCTTTTAGCAATTACCTTTGCCTAAATATCTTTGAGGCTTTACAAAGCTTTAGCCCACCTTAAAATATTTTAGAATGACCATTGGAATTATTAGAGAAGGAAAAACGCCCCCCGATAAACGCGTGCCGTTTACACCCGAACAACTCGTGGAATTTAAAGATAAATTTGATGTCGATATAATCGTCGAACCCAGTCCAATCCGGGCTTATCCCGATGATGAATATCGAAAACTCGGCATCGAGGTTTCTGCGGATTTGAGCAACTGTGATGTCTTAATGGGTGTGAAGGAAGTGCCAATGGATCAGCTCATCCCAGATAAAACCTATTTCTTCTTTTCACATACCATCAAAGAGCAACCGTATAATCGGGAACTGCTTCGTAAAATTTTGCAGAAAAATATTCGCTTGATTGATTACGAGGTGTTGACTAAACCCAGTGGTGTACGCCTGGTGGGATTTGGCCGATACGCCGGAATTGTAGGTGCATACAACGGTATATTGGCCTGGGGAAAATACAGTAAGACCTATGATTTGAAACCCGCAAATCAATGTTACGATCGGACAGAACTCAATGAACAGTTGAAATCCGTTCGCTTACCGCCATCTTTTAAAATTGTACTCACAGGTACGGGTAGAGTTTCTAAAGGCGCACAGGAAGTCCTCGATGATCTAGGGATTGAAAAGGTTAGCCCCTTGGAATTTTTAGATAGAGATTATAACGCTCCGGTTTATACAGTGCTTGAGGTTAATCACTACTTTTTTCGGGCAGACAACAAGCCATTTGATAAAGCTGCTTTTTACCAAAATCCCGTCGGTCATCTGGCCCGGTTTAAACCTTTTGCCAATTCATCCGACATGTATATTCCTTGTCATTTTTGGGACAGTCGCTCTCCTTTTATCTTCACCAACGACGATGCCAGGCATGCTAAAAACCGAATTAAAATTGTCGCCGATGTGAGCTGTGATATCGATGGGCCTATTTGCTCCACCAAGCGACCCAGCACCATCGACAAACCGCTTTACGGCTATGACCCGATTACCCATAGTGAAGTGCCTTTTGGACAACCAGGGTCCATTGGAGTGATGGCGGTGGACAATCTGCCCTGTGAATTACCACGTGATGCATCGAGAGATTTTGGGGCGGAACTTATGGAGAACGTAATGCCCGCACTTTTGGGAGATGATCCCACAGAAATTATTTCAAGGGCTTCAATAACCGATGGAGCCGGAAAACTCGGACCACATTTTACACACTTAAAAAATTATGTCGAACATGAAGATTAAATTACTTTTTTGCCTGATTTTTTCTGGCTTTTTCTTTTTTGAAGCTATAGCTGGTGATACTATTGTAGTGAAAGCCCAGCAGGACAGGGATTTGGTTTGGTATCAACGTTACAGGGACTGGGCTGATTTTCCCGCAAATAAAGAGTTTCACCATGTCAATATGCAATTTACCATGGGATGTGCATCTGGTGGTTGCTCGGATTGGGATTATACGGTATTGGTTTTTCTTTTAAAACCAACCGGCAAAATGGACTCTACCATTGCTTCCATTGATACCGTTTCTATATCCCCACTGGTGATTGATACGGTTTGGAATGTTACCCCAAACAAAGAGCGGTTTGAACTCGGACGAATGATAACACCCTATGGAGGCTACATGGCGCGAAATCAGCATGGATATAACAACGGCTGGAAACATCGCTTTGATTTTGATGTGACTGATTTTCAAATATTGATGGAGGATTCTGTAGAAATTGAGGTCTTTTATCAGGGTTGGTCTGCGGGCTTCAGTGCCACCATTGATTTTCAAATGGTAGAGGGAACACCACCACGAAGGGTGCGCCGTATAGAAAACATTTACACACCGGGTGGATATAATTACTTTACACCTCAGCAATTTGAAACGGATGTTTTGCCACCCAAAAAACTGTATTTTGAACCCGGGGATCACAGTGCTGTTCTGCGGTTTATTCCTTCCGGTCACGGTTTTATAAATGCCGTAAATTGTGCGGAGTTTTGCCAAAGAAACTACGAAGTTCACATCAATGGCACCAAGACTTTTGAGCAACTTATGTGGCGCGACGATTGCGGATTAAACCCCATTCATCCGCAAGGTGGTACATGGCTGTACGATCGTGCCAATTGGTGTCCCGGTAGCGAGGTGATAACTTATACCCACGAGTTGAGTAACTATTTTTCACCCGGTGATTCCATGGATTTTGATATTGATATCGAACCCATCATTTACACCGTACCCCCTGGAGAAACCCCGGCAAATTATAATTTATCGGCCCAGTTAATTACTTATGAAGCTCCCCTCCGTCAACGCGATGCTGCCATTACACGGATTATAACGCCGAGTGATCACGAACAAAATAGCCGAATGAATCCGAGTTGTGGAAAAGCCATTGTGGAGATCATCAACAAGGGAAGTGAGCCGCTTACTTCCGTGAGCATCCACTACGGAATTAATTCTGCACCGCAATTAAAATACAAATGGACAGGCAACCTGGCGATGATGGAAAAGGAAATTGTAGAGCTGCCTTTTGATCAGGCGGAAAATTGGTATAGCTTTTATGGCATCAATCAGTTTCAAGCCTGGACTGTGGCGCCAAATGGAGCGTATGATCAATACCCCGAAAATGATGCGCAAGTCACCTTCTTTGAGGCGCCAAGGGTTTTACCTGCTGACATTCGCGTTTTTTTTCGCACAAACAATCGGGGAGATGAAACCTTCTGGCACCTTAAAGACGCCTCGGGTGTAGTAATTGATAGTGGGGATAACCTCGCCAATAATACGCTTTACGATATACCAATCTCACTGGCTACGGGATGTTATGAATTTGTACTTGGTGATAGAGGTAAAAATGGTTTGAGTTTTTGGGCCAATAATGACGGTGGCGGATTTGCCCGATTAATGTCGCCCAATAGCACGCTTCAAATCTTTAATCCTGATTTTGGCACCGAAATCCGGTATTACTTTACCGTAGGTTTTGGTCTTTCTTCGGATGCGTATCAGGTATCTCAACGCTTTGCGGTTTTCCCAAACCCAACGGATGGTCGGGTCAATATCGCAACGGAAGGGCAGGAGGTGAAAGTCACGGTTAAAGATCAAATGGGGCGCTCGGTGAAAAAGGTCACTTTTAAATCCGACGAAATACCCCGTATGGATTTGTCGAATTTGGCCTCGGGCGTTTATTTGGTGCGTATTGAAGACGAACGCGGTCACGAAGTTTACAAAATTGTGCTACGATAAACTTTCTTTTTTTCTGGGCATAAAGTAGGTATCCATAACCGCAAGAATGGCCGTAAATCCAAATACCGGTAATGCGGCCTTGTCAATGTCGAGGAAATTGTTTACCAATCCGTGAGAAAAATAGGTGACCAATGCCAAAAAGGCGATGGCTGCCGTTGCCCTTAGCGAATCGGTAGGAAGGTGGAGACTTAGACGAAAACCGAAATAAAATATCATCACCACCCAGATGAGTATAATGAGCGCTGCCGGCCACCCAGAATCTGCAAGTGGCCCAATGTATTCGCTATGGGCATTTCCCACATCTCCCTGATTGGTGGAGATGATGGTTTTTTCATTGGGATTTTGATAGGGGGCATACAAAAACATATACGTTCCGGGGCCAAAACCCGTATGTGGCCTTTCTTTGAACATTCGCCAGGCAGATTTCCATCGATTTAATCTTTCCGTATTTGACGCATCTGTGGTTACATTCGTGACGGAGGACAAATGCTCCGAAGTGTCATCCGAAGAAACGGCCCGGGTTTTTTCTAATCTTTCTGATATTGAACCCCAACTCAAAGCGAGAATCACCAAACCTCCCAAACTGAGTTGAAGGAATCTCTTAAAACCCCAATTAAAATACAACATGGCCGCAATTCCCATCATAATCATCACACTCAACCAAGCTGCACGGGTATAGGAAAAATACAGACCCACCGAAATAATAATCGCCAGTACGAGCAAACCTATTTTTGCCAATGGACGATCGACGTATTTGAAAAACATACCCCAGGCAACCGTGAAATACATGGCCAGTACCGCACCATAAGAAGTGTGCTCTTTGAAAAAGGGCTGCATAACCCATGTTCCACTTTTTTTGGTAAACCCGTATTCTGAATGGTGAATTATGGTGTAAATTACCGCTATGCACAGGGGAATTAAGTACAACAAATAATAGGGCTTGTGGTTTTTTTCGTCTTTTAACAATAATGACATGAGATAGAAAAATACCACAATAAACCACAGCCTGGAAACAAAGTATTTGAATGAAACAAGTGGTATTTCACTGAGTAATGCGGTGAAAAACATCCATGTAAGGTGCGCAATGAGAATTAATGATAAGGGGTGTTTTAAAAGCTTGGGGAGGAAATTCCCGTAGTACAACAATCGGACAAAAAACAAGCCCGTAAGCGCAATGAGAAATGGCTCGTTGGGAAAATTCATCGTCGAGCCCAAATCCTCAAACTCAACATTGATGGACAAAGGCGTGGTGAAAACGATAAACCACAATACATTGTCCATCGCCAATAAAACACTGGCGACCAGAGCTAACCCAAAGGGAATGAGTAAGCCCCAATACCATTCATAAGCTAAAAATACAGCGATGAGCGCAACGAAAACCAAGCCGCCACCAATAATCATCCACTGTAGTCGGGATATTGGCTGCATTTACATGTTTTTCCGAATGGTTTCTACAACAATGATAATGATAAGGGTGAAAAGCAATGCGGAGAAAAAGCTGACCACCACAATCAAACTGCGCAATGGATAGGTTTTTCGTTCTGCAGGGAAGGCGGTGTTTACGGTAAATACAGTGGGTAATGAGGTGTTCACATCCACTTTTGCCTGGGCAAATTTGGTTTTGACCCGCACAAACTCTTCCTGAAGTAATTTGGCTTCATCGCGAAGAGAAACATATAGTCCGCCGTATTTAGCCAATGTATCGAGCTGGTTTTGAATGGCAAGTGTTCTGTCGCTTTTTGCACCTGTGGTAATGATAGCCTGCCCCAACTGCTCGGTAAGTGCCGCTGCTTGGGTCTCGTAGTCATGTACCCCGCGATAACGCAAGTTGGTGAGTTCGTCCTCCATTTGCTTGAGTTCGGTCTTCAGTGCAATGTATTCGTCTTCTACAATTTTTAACGCTTTTTCCGCACGCTCTCGTTGAATTCTGGTTTTCACTTCATCCAAAAGCGCAGCGATGTCATTGGCGATGGCCGCAGCGGTATCCGGCGAGGTGTCGAGTACTTTTATTTCAACCGATATGAATTCAGTCCTGCGAAAACTGATGTTGCTTTCGTATTTTTTGTAGAGCTGCGTTACCCGATACGGATGGTTCTCCTTGATTTGATAGTGGTTCATCAAATCGTATTTGTCAATTATGCGTTGACGAATTTCATCCGAATGAAGGATTTGCAAAAGTTGGTCGGCTTGTTGCTCCTCGCCAAACTCCAATACATCCTGCGATTTGGTCACGTTCTGCTGGGGCAAAAGGGCTTTGGAAACCGAATATGTGGTAGATGGAAAAACAACCACCGTTGATTTAAATCGGGGTTTTATAAAATAAGGACTGGAAAAAATGATGGCCACTACGGCTGCGGTAATGGAGACTATTGCGAGTGGCTTTCTCCATTTCCAGGCAAACATTACGATGTTGCTGGAATCAAATTCGTTGGTCTTGGTTTTCGGATCCGTCATTTTTGAAAAAAATTTTGGCAAAAGTAATACATGTATAGGGGTTGGAAGGGATTTTATTTGCGAATGGCGTCCAATGCCTCCCGGATTATTTTACACGACCAATCGATTTCATCCTCTGTGATGATTAGGGGAGGGGCTACCCTCAAGGCATTTTGCTCGAATAAAAACCAGTCGGTCACCAATCCTTTTTCCAAACATAAGTGCATGGTCTTTTGAACTTTTTCAAATGACGACAAGCGAAAGGATAACATGAGCCCTTTTCCCTGAACCTCCAAAATCTCAGGGTGCTGTAATCCTTTGCGAAAGCGAATTTCCTTTTCGGGAACCTTGCAAACCATGTTGGTTTTTAACAGCTCTTCCAGCACGGCCATTGATGCAGCACAACTTACGGGATTTCCCCCAAATGTGGTGATGTGCCCCAAAATGGGATTTTCTTTTAATGCCGCCATAATTTTCCTTGGCGCGATAAAAGCTCCGATGGGAAGACCACCGCCCATGCCTTTCGCCAATACGATGATGTCCGGTACAAAATCTTTTATACCGTGAAAGGCAAATAACTGTCCCGTTCGACCAAAACCGGTTTGGACTTCATCGAGGATAAGCAGTGCGCCGTATTTTGTGCATCGCGACCGCGCTTCCAACAGAAAGTCTTCATCCGCAACGATATAGCCGCTTTCCGACTGGACACATTCAACCACTATGGCCGCGGTATTTGGCCCAATGGCGTCCAGTGCCGATATGTCGTTAAAGGGGATGTGGGTTATTCCGGGAAGTAGTGGTCGGTAATTTTGGCGAAAGGATTCGTCACCAATGATGGAAAGCGCTCCGTGACTACTGCCGTGGTAACTTCTTTCGCAGGCCACAATGTCTGTTTTTCCGGTATATCGCTTGGCCAGTTTTAATGCGCCCTCGATGGCTTCCGATCCGGAATTGACAAAGTAAACGTTGTCCAGGGTTGGGTGTAGCACCTTGTGTAGTGCCTGCGCGAGTTTTACCTGTGGACTTTGAATGTATTCGCCGTAAACCATTAGGTGCATGTACTTGTCCATTTGCGCACTGATGGCACGCAGTACACTGGGGTGTCGATGACCAATGTTACATACACTAATCCCGGCAATGAGGTCAAGAATTTTTTTTCCCTCCGGTGTATAAAGGTACATGCCCTCCGCTTTGTCCACCTCCAATCCCAAAGGAAAATTGGTGGTTTGCGCTTGGCGGGCAAGAAAAAGTTGACGGATTGAGGTCATGGAATGAGTTTGCCGCGAAGGTACAATCAGAATATGGAGTAGGTGCCTCAACTGAACCGACGAAGTGCAGCCCGAACGGCACCAACATATCCACTTCCAAAAAGGTTCAGATGCACCAAATTTGGATAAAGATTGTGGAGGTTTACACGCTCGCGCCAACCGGGTTCAAGCGGATAATTCGCATCGTAAGCCTCGTAAAAATCGTCGGCAAATCCGCCGAATAATTGCGTCATCGAAAGCTCCATTTCCCGATGACCAATATATACAGCCGGATCGATAAAGTACGCTTTTCCGTCGGCGCCACAATGCACGTTCCCTCCCCATAAATCGCCGTGAAGCAATGAATTGGGTTCGTTCGGTAGCCATTTGGGTAATTTTGCATACAGCCGTTCAAATGATTTTTCGTCATCGGCGTTCAGCAACCCGGCGCGGGTGGCGAGATTTACCTGAGGCTGCAATCGATGACGAATAAAAAAACTAACCCAATGGTCTTCCCAGTCGTTTTTTTGATGCAACGTCCCGATAAAATTGTCGTGATCTAAACCGCATTTTTGCTGTGGAATTCTGTGCATGCAGGCAAGTTGTTCGCCCAAACTTTGCTGAAAAGTTTTGGTTTCGCTCCCCCCACCTAAATCTTGTAAAACAAGATAGGCACCCTTATCGGTTTTTCCCTGTGAAATGACCTCCGGTACCTGAATGTGTGGTTTCAGCAGCTGTAAACCTTTTTCTTCTGCGAGAAATATTCCGGATAATTTATTGTTGATTTTAACCACCACCGATTGTCCGTCGGTTGTATTGGTTCTAAATACTGAGTTTATAGATCCGCCCGATAGCGGTGTCCATCGGGCAGATTTTGATATTATGGGTATGTCGATTGGCGCGTGCATTAACTGCTAATGGCGCCGGTTACTCGTTTCATAAAAGCATTTAAAGCTTCCTTTTCCGGTGTTCCGGATTTTATTTCTCGGTGGACTTCAATGGCGCCGGAAAGGTTGGACAAAAGCTCCCCGATGACTTCGAGTTCTTCGTCCTTAATGCCTCTGGCATCGGCCAGGTGTTCTAAAACTTCCATGGTTTCATTCAGGTAGTCCTCATCGTTTTCCTTTATGAACTCCACCATTTTTTTAATGATTGGTAATCTCATCGATTATTTGGGTTAAAATTTCACTTTTACTTCCGGCCACTTCTTTGATGATATTTCCATTTGCAAATGCGGCAAAAGTCGGGAGGTTGTTGACATTCGCTAGGCCCCTGGAATTTGGAAACTTTTCAGCATCCACATACACAAAGGTAATGCCTTCGTTCTCACCGGCCAATCGCTTAAATTTTGGTTTAATCAAGCGGCAGTTTCCGCACCAGGTTGCGCCATACTGAACCAATACCTTGGGGTTTTCACGGATAATATCACGCAAGTTGTCTGTTGTCAATTCTATCATTTTTTTTCATTTTTTAATTCACTGCAAAATTAAGTCAATGTGCCGCCGGGAAAAAGGACTTTAGGTATTTACCGCGTTTTGATAGATTTTTTCTATGAAGGAAATGGTTGTTTGCTGAGATTTTTAAGTTTGAGTCCACACTAATAAAGGAAGATTTTGACAGAAAGGGACTTTTTAGAGCAGACTCAAGTTCTAATTTGTTTTAATTGTGCCGGCGAAACCAACCTCAGCGCAAAAGGTGTCGCCATGGAAATAAGTCCGCCAACAATAACAGCCACGCCCCACGGCGCCACTGTTTTAATGCTCATATACACGACAAATTGTATGATCACCATCCACATCAATGCGATAAACTGCTTTCGGGCAATGGTAATTTTAAATACCTTTTTGGCCGCCCACATTTGCAAAGCAGCAGCAAGCCATTGGGTAATCAATGTGGTAAGAGCTGCGCCAATTTCTCCGTATTTGGGAATGAAAAGCAAATTGAGGGTAAAATTCATCAATAGTCCACCCACGGCAATTCGGTTGAGGATTTTGGTTTTTCCGCCTGCGGTTAGTGCGCTTCCAAACAAATAACCCAAATAAAAAGCGGGTAAACTCGCCATGAGGACAGCCAAAGTGAGCCCCATTTTTGTCGTCGCGTGCAGGTAAAACAAATGGACCAATTCCTGATTGAACACGGTAACCAAAACCGTTGCGCTAAGGGAAATGCTCAGCAGCAAATTAAATGAGGCACGGATTAAAGTACCGTGAAAGGCCCTGCTTTGAAGTTTTTTGGTGAAAACCGGAATCAACACAAAACTGTACAAAACGCCCATTTGAATGGCAATATCCAAAAGCCTGAATGCACCGGCATACATGCCACTTTCGTTTGAACCCCGCAAGCGCTCTATCATTACGCCATCGAGACGGGTATAGAGCCCCATGACCAAAATAAGGGTCGCATACGGTAGTGCTTCCCGGAGCTTTTGTTTTATGAGGGTGCTGTCAAATTTCCAAGAGAGCTCCGGTAATTTTTTTCTAATGACCAATACGCCGGTAATAATGGCGATGGAATAGGCTGCCGTTTGTCCACCAATGAGATATTCAATTCGGAAATCTCCTTTTATGAAGGGCGTATAAAGTGCAAACCCGAGAATGATGACCATCAAAAGTTTGTCAGCCACCGAAAGAAATGCATCCCAATTGAACCACTGTAATCCGCCCACATAAGATCGAATGAACATCAAAAACGAAAAAAGGAATTGATTAAAAATCATCCAAGCCAACCATTTTATCATCAATGCTTCATACCCTAGAGCAATACCCACTGCACCTACGACCAGAGAAAATAAAATCAGCAAAATGATTCTCAAAAAAAACAGGGATGGAAAAAAGTCCCGAATACTGTTTTCATTTCCGGCAACATTCCTTGTGTTGGACATGTTGATGCCCAAATCCAGTAAAATGGCAAACATCAGGGTTAGATTGAGCAATGCAAAGTATGAACCGTAAACATCTGCACCTACGCGGTTTTGCACGGCCATGTCGATCCCGAAAACCCAAAGCGGTTTGATGAGGATATTGAGGACGAAAAAAAATGTGATGCCGCTGAGAAACTTGCGCTGCATTTGACAGTGTTTGTGAACCGACAAAACTACGCATCGCAAAACAATGTCGATTGGTGTTTTTAATGGCGTTTGTATAACCTATATTTGTCAAATGAACATAATGGTTAATACGCGTCTATTAATCCCTGGCAAACTCACAGGGGTTGAGTGGTTTACAGTTGAAACCCTCAAGCGTTTGGTTGCCCGTCATCCAGAAGTTACGTTTACTTTTTTATTTGATAGAAAGTACGACCCCCAGTTTATTTTTGGTGAAAATGTGGTTCCCGTGGTACTCTCTCCACAAGCCAGACATCCTTTTTTATGGTACACTTGGTTTGAATATTCGGTCAAAAAAGCCATTGACCAATATCAACCGGATGTCTTTCTCTCTCCCGACGGTTTTTTATCACTCCGCGCTGATGTTCCGCAAATTGCCGTTATTCACGATTTGAATTTTGTGCATAATCCCGAGCGATTGCCCAAATTGACGGGATCGTATTACCGACATTTTTTTGAACGATACGCTAAAAAGGCCACGAGGATTGCCACTGTTTCTGAATATTCTAAAAGGGATATCGTTGAAACTTACGGGGTTCAGGAAGATTTGGTTGATGTGGTTGGTAATGGGGCAAGTGAGGTGTTTTTTTTCATGGAAAATAAACCAAGTCCGGAAGTCACAGGTGGTGCGCCCTATTTCTTATTTGTGGGATCGCTAAACCCAAGAAAAAATATACTGGGGATGTTTAAATCTTTTGAGCTTTTTAAGGAAAATGATACGAGAAACCACAAGCTTGTAATTGTGGGCGAACGAATGTTTAGTCTGCCCAAAACAAAAGCTTTTTACGCGGAAATGAAGTTTAAAGACGATGTTGTTTTTGCCGGTCGGCGCGATGGTTCAGATCTAAACGAATTGTATAACGGCGCTTCTGCGCTTTGGTTTGTCTCGCATTTTGAGGGATTTGGTATTCCCATTATCGAGGCATTTCGCGCGGGTTGCCCGGTGTTGACCAGCACCACCACCTCTATGCCAGAGGTTGCAGGAGATGGAGCCTTGTTGTTTGACCCCGAAGATATTGAGGGAATTGCCAAGGGAATGGAACGCTTGGTCAGTGATGAGGCGCTGAGGGAAAACCTGATCAAACTCGGGTTTAAACGAGCAGATTACTATACCTGGGAGCGAGCCGCTGACCGCCTATGGGATTGCATTAATAATACCCTTTATCCAGCCCATGCTTAGTCGTTTTTCTAGCGAAGAAATTCTGGAAGCCGGATGTGATGAAGCCGGAAGAGGGTGTTTGGCCGGCCCGGTGGTTGCCGCTGCAGTAATATTGCCCCCGGATTTCCATCATCCGTTATTAGACGATTCAAAAAAACTATCCGAAAAAAACAGGGAGATGTTGCGCCCAATAATTGAAAGCGAAGCCATTGCATGGGAGGTTGCCTTGTGTACGCCTGCGGAGGTCGATCGGCTCAATATACTGTGGGCGTCGGTGGAGGCCATGCATCGCGCAGTCAGAGGACTGGTCGTTCGTCCGGATGTGTTGCTCATCGATGGAAATCGGTTCAAACCCTATGACGATATTCCACATCATTGTATGGTAAAAGGCGATGGACGATTTTTAGCCATTGCCGCCGCTTCGATTCTGGCAAAAACCCATCGGGATGAAATGATGCGTTCACTTCACGATGAATTTCCCCAATACGGATGGTTGAAAAATAAGGGTTATCCAACCAAAAAACACAGATCGGCAATTTATGAAATAGGGGCTTGCAAACATCATCGTAAAAGCTTTACTTTGTTGCAACTTCAAATTGATTTTCCCGCTTCATGAGGCAAATTTCCCAGGTTCCCGTCCTTGCTTGCATAGCGATATTTTTTGTCGCTTTTTTCACCGCTTGTGAATCGGATGAAACACCTCGCGTTTCACCCTTAAAAGCGTTGAGTACGCATTCTGCCCTCGTGGTGGAAACTGGACATTACCCTGCGCTTCAATCTGCATTGTACCAAAATGAGTGGATGCAAACCGTAAAGGATGACCCAGTTTGGAAATCTTTTCTCAAAGATCTCTCGCCACTTACCAATCATTTGGATTCACTGGAACCTCTTTTGGGCAATAGAAGATTGTTTTTTGGCGTAGAACTTACCGGAAAAGGAAAATACGGGGTTTTGGCCAGTGTGGAACTCATCGAAAATGTTTGGAATCGCATCAAACCCAAAGGGGAAATTTCGGATTACGCCGGACATGAGGTGATTCACGTTAAACAAAATGAATCTAGCTTATTTTTCGCCCAACATAAAAATGTGCTTTTGTGTAGCCCCCAACGTGTTTTGGTGGAAGATGGGTTGCGCAGGTTGAACTCTGACCATAGTTTGGACGTTCATCGTGGATTTTCGCAAATTCGCAAAAAGGCCAATCCAAAAGATCACCTTAATATTTACGTGCAATACGCAGAATGGCCGGCTTTTATTCGCGGATTACTCGAAGAGGAACAAACTGATTTCTTTGAAGAAATTTCCTCCTGGACGGCACTGGATGTGCATATCTCCAATAGGGATATTTTACTCAATGGCCTGAGTGATCTGGGCGATTCCTTGCCGAGTTTTCTGGATGTGTTTTCCGGTCAGCGAAACCAAAAAATATTCTCCGATCGGGTAGTGCCCATTTCCGCAACCATGTGGCTGAATTTCTCGGTCAGTAATTTTCTCAAACAGCATCGTCAGTTTGAGGTATATCGTGCACAAAAAGGTCTCTCCCGACGCTACGACGAATTATTGGGTCAGTATAATGTTGATTTTGAGGAGGTGTTTTTGCGGTGGATTGACCGGGAATACGGTGTGATTTGGATGCGTTCGGCACAACTTCCACGGCACAAGCGGGTGGCCTACTTTGAAGTTCGTGACGACCGTGCATTTCTGGAAGCCTTTCAGCCCCTTTCTGATTCTGCCTATCTCGAGGTTTTTCGCGGTGAAAAAATATTTAAGACCAAATCATCCGGTTGGTTGAGGCCACTTTTAGGCAAGGCATTCGCGGGGGTCGAATCGAGGTTTTACTGGATGCACGACAACTATATTTTCTTTGCCGGCAATAAAGATGTTTTATCGGATTTTATTAATGACATACTCGATGAACGGACACTTGGAAACTCTCTGCAATACCGCAAGTTTTCTGCAAAAATTCCGGATAGGGCCAATATCCAACTCACCCTGCTGCTCAAGGAAAGCACGCCCTTACTACTGGATGTGTTGCCCAAATCCTATGCGCCATTTATCAAGAGAAATGACAAACTGCTTGAACACACACCGTTTGTAAATCTCCAGTTTCAATTGCAGGATAAAATGGCTTACACCGGTATTTACACACGTCATCAGGAAGATGTGGAGCAAATTGTAAAGCCGGTATGGAGTGCTGATGTCGCGGGCAAGGTTGTGGCCGGACCGTTTTTGTTGGTCAACCATTACAGCAAGCAGAAGGAAATTGCCATTCAGGATGATAAAAATGTTTTATATCTCTACGGTACCGGAGGAAATCTCCTTTGGCGAAAAAATTTACCCGAGAAAATATTAGGGCAAATTCGTCAGGTGGATTTGTACAGAAATGGCAAAATGCAAATGGTTTTCGCCACACCTCGTAAATTGTATGTTTTGGATCGAAATGGTGACCCGGTTGCGCCATTCCCAGTGGATGCGCCAGATTCCGTAACCGCACCATTAGGCGTATTTGATTACGATAAAAGTCGGAACTATCGATTTATGTTGCCCTGTGGAGATCGGGTTTATAATTACGATAAAGATGGTAAGCAGGTTAAGGGATGGCAGCTTGGAAAAATGGAGGGTAAGGTAAGACGAATGCCCGAACATTGGGTTGCCGGAAGCAAAGACTATCTCGTGTTTGTCACCGATGCAAACAAAGCATATATCACCGATAGACGAGGGGATATTAGGGTAAAAACCGTACTCGATTTGCCGGCCAATAACACATCGCCATACAGCGTGCAGGTAAATCAGGAGGAAAAAACCATTCAACTTACTGCGCTTTCGTATGACGGGAAACTGATAAGTGTGCTCAGCAGCGGGAAAATTGACGAAGTCCATCCGGGTCGTTTGCCCGAACGCGCCGGCTTGTCTGTTCTGGGCGATCAAATGTTGATTTATGGAGAAACCAGGGTGATGCTTAAGGATCCCATAAATCCGATTGAGGTAAATATTGACCAGCAAGTTCGCGGCGTACCGAAGTTGTTTTCTCAGGGCAAAAACAATTACTTGGCCGTGGCCGGAAGTGAAAATCAGATTTTTGTATATGACACAAAAGGAAAACTTGTAGCGGGTTTTCCGGTTTACGGTACCGATAGAATGGTGATGGGGCAATTGTATCCCTCGCCGTCCAATTACTTGATTACCGTCACACCGGAGGAAAAGCTGGTTGTGTACTTAATTCAGTAAATTTGGTAGTGCAGTGTAAATTAAATAACTGTAATTGTTGAATTAAATAATTTTTAGCAAGAAAATTATTTGTAAGCGTAATTTGTATTTTTTAAAATTTTTTTGTTTATTTGTCGAGAATTTAAAACCTAAGTATTATGAGTAGCGAAAAAGATGCGAAGTTAAAAGCCCTGAAACTTACCATGGATAAAATGGACAAGGCCTATGGTAAAGGCGCGGTCATGCGTATGGGTGATTCACCGGTTGTCAATATTGGATGTATTTCATCGGGTTCAATTGCGCTCGATGCCGCTTTGGGCATTGGCGGATATCCCCGCGGTCGGGTTGTGGAAATCTACGGTCCCGAATCCTCCGGAAAAACAACCCTGACCTTACACGCCATTGCGGAGGTACAAAAGGCCGGCGGAATTGCCGCTTTTATCGATGCAGAACACGCCTTTGATCGCTTTTATGCCGAAAGGCTGGGGATTGTTACCGAGGATTTGATCATTTCCCAACCGGACAATGGCGAGCAAGCATTGGAAATTACCGACAACCTAATTCGATCCGGTGCCATCGACCTGATTGTTATTGACTCGGTTGCGGCACTTACCCCCAAAAGTGAAATTGAAGGGGAAATGGGCGATAGCAAAATGGGACTTCACGCCCGTTTGATGTCGCAAGCCCTTCGGAAGTTGACAGCCAGTATCAGTAAAACCAATTGCTGCTGTATTTTTATTAATCAGCTACGCGATAAAATTGGTGTGATGTTTGGCAATCCGGAAACCACCACCGGAGGAAATGCACTTAAATTTTACGCCTCGGTACGAATAGACATTCGTCGTTCTACCCAAATTAAAGACGGCGACACCGTAATGGGAAATCACGTGCGCGTGAAGGTTGTGAAAAACAAAGTTGCACCTCCATTTCGTTCCGCTGAATTTGACATTATGTACGGTGAAGGTATCTCTAAATTGGGAGAAATCATCGACCTTGGTGTGGAGAAAGAGGTGGTGAAGAAAAGTGGAAGTTGGTATAGTTACGAGGATTCAAAACTCGGACAAGGAAGGGATGCCGTGAGAAATATGTTGGCGGATAATCCGGAGCTGGCAGAGGAGATTGAGAAGAAGATTAGGGAGCTGCTATAACCCGTTGCAATAAAAACTTTGAGTCTGCTCCAAAAAGTACCTTTCCGCCAAAATCTTCTTGTCGGTAGATTTTTAATCCGTACTAACAGTAAGTTAGCTCCGGTATAAAAATACTTTCCGCATCAATTTTGATTGAAATCATCCTTTTTGGAGTGGACTCAATCATTCTTTTTGGAGTGGGCTCAACTTTGAAGCCTTTGTGTGAATTTCAAATTAAAATCCTCACGAAGGTTTCCATAGTGTTTGATATTTGAAAAATCTATAGATGGCTGTCGATAATTGAAATGATTTTTTTCGAAACGGAGGAGATGCTTTTGTTGCCGTTTATCCTGACGATTTTTTCTTCATCGGAAATTCTGTTGATGGCTTCCTCGTATTTGTCTCTTACCTCAATAAGGTTTTCTAATGTTTCATAAAGCTCTGTGCTCGGTCGGGTTTTGTTTATCCTGTCCATGCTCTCTTTCGGATCCATGTCGATATATAGATGTAAGTCAGGTTTCAAAATCGATTTACTGAGGGCATTGCTTTCTATCACCCAATCCATGGAGGTGTGTACAGCATGATATGCATAGGAGGAAAGGTAATGCCGATCGCAGATGATGGTATAGCCATCGGTATATAATTTGAGTAATCCATCTTTTTTATTGAGGAGGTGATCCAGTCTGTCCGCCGCAAATAAAGCGGCAATTACCCTGTGGTCTGCGTCTAATTTTCCGCTAAAAATATCCCGAATCATCCGACCAATTCTGTTTTTAGTCGGCTCACACGTCAGGTGAACCTTGTGGCCCTTTGCCTTTAGGTAATCGGCTAGTTTTTCAGCTTGTGTCGTTTTTCCACTGCCGTCAATGCCTTCTAACGCTATAAAGAGGTTTTTTTGCATGGTGTAATTCTTTGCTGCAAATATAGCAAGGGTTTTGCCTTTAGCCTATCGTTTTTACACATACGCGGGTTCGACTTGCCCATATAATCATTTCTCCAATCAAGAGTCTGCTCTAGAAAGTTCCTTTCTGCCAAAATCTTCCTTGTCGGCAGACTTTTGAATCCTCACTTGCTCCGGTTCAAAAATCCCCTCGATTTTGATTGAAATCATACTTTTAAGAGTGGACTCAATCAATGATTCCTTTAATGTTTTTGGTTCAGATATAAATTACATTTTTGATTTGCATTTATGTAAGATTGTTCTTAGTTTTGTCGAAAAATTTGAAAATGGAAAGCACAACCGGAACAATTAAACACTGGGCGGAAGATGACCGTCCCCGAGAAAAACTTATGCTCAAGGGCAGATCTGTGCTGTCGGATGCAGAATTACTGGCCATTTTAATTGGAAGTGGCACCAAGGGTTGCTCTGCACTAGATGTAGCCAAAATGATGCTCTCAGATGTTGATTTTGATCTTAATGCATTGGGGAAATTTCATATCGAAGACTTCTGCAAGTTTCGAGGAATGGGCCCGGCCAGGGCAGTCACACTTATTGCCGCATTGGAACTCGGCAGACGAAGGTTGAAATCGGAAATCCCAAAACTCCACAAAATCACTTCGAGCAAGGAAGCGTACAACGTACTTCAACCCCATTTAATAGACTTGGATTGCGAAGAGTTTTGGGTGTTGTATTTGTCAAACTCCAACCACGTAATTCACAAGTCATGCATCAGCAAAGGCGGAATTACCGGAACAGTGGTAGATGTGCGGTCGATTTATGCCGAAGCCATTCGCAAAGGCGCGACCGGAATAATCGTGTCCCATAATCACCCCAGTGGAAATTTAAAACCGAGTAATCAGGATTTGAATTTGACCAAAAAGATTAGAGATGCCGGCTTTATATTGGATATCAAATTATTAGACCATCTGATTATTGCCAACTCCGGTTATTTGAGCTTTGCCGATGATGGAAGATTGTAGTTGGTGGCACTTGAAAATTTATAACGTTTTTGAGCGAAAATATTTGGCGTTTTCTGGCAAAGGCTAATTAGAGCTTGTCCATAAAGTGTCAGTGGCTGAACTAGAATGTTCGAGGACAAGGCTTGCGACCCCGATCGCTATCGGGGGAAATTCAAGGAGTTTACTAAGGTAAATGACTTTAATTTCAGGTGAGCAAAACGCCGTCATCGGACTTTATAGACAGCCACTAATTATAGTTTAAATCGCATAACAACTTCCCCCGTCTCCTCATCCACGGAAATATTTTGCCCTGCTCCCTCAAGCTCTTTCCCCGTACTCATTTTATACATGCTGGCCAGAAATTGCATACCTTGCTGCATTACACTTTCCAGTTCTCGCAAACGTTGCTTCTGATTGCGTGCTTCCGCTTCAACTTCCACACGTTTCTTTTCAATCTCTTCCGGCAACATTTCCTCAAAGACCGACTCGGACTCTGCAACTTCAGTTGAAGGGAGGTCTGCTTGACTAAATTCGGCCATGGACTCCTCGAGTTGCTGTAAAAACTGCGCTCTTCCCTGTCTGGAAAAATCAACAACATCCTCTTGATTATCCGGACTTAAAACGCTTTCAAATAAGTTTTGCTTCACCAGCAATCCGGATGCAATAGTCATTTCGATGGAATTTTTACATATCAGATTGATGACTGTAAGATTCTTGTTTTGTTGTCCCAAACGATCAATTCGTCCAATTCGCTGATTTTTCTTGGCGGGATTCCAGGGCAGCTCAAAGTTTATCACCGTGTCAGCTACTTGCAGATTTAATCCCGAACCCCCGGCTTCTGTGGATAGAAATACCTGGCAATTTTCGTTAGATTCAAATTCCACGATAATGTGTTTTCGCTTTTTAACCGGCACCGAACCATTCAGTTCAGCAAAACCTATCTGGTTGTCTCTAAGCATTTTTCCAATAATGCCGTTCATTCGTTTCCACTCAGAAAAAATAATGACTTTTCGATTGTTGTTGTGGAGGTCGAGTTTTTCCAAAAGGATTTCTTTGAGTTCGTCCAGTTTAGGAGAATGATGGGTTTCCTGATCTACCAAGTAGCTCGAATCGCAAGCCATTCGCATTATCTGCAAATGTCGGGTAAGCTTTTGCATATCGTAGGGTGTTTTATGTCGCTTGGCCAGAATCTGTGCCACAGAACGCGCATTGCTCGCGTGATAATCCTTCTGCAAATCATGCATTTCCAATGGTACATCTATCTGGGTGACTGTATTGAGTTGGTCAATAACGTCTTGTTTTTCCCTGCGGATTAACACCGATTTTAATCTGTCTTTTAGCGATTGTAGATTGTAATATCCCGTAATTTTATTTTTGATGTTTTTGTCGAAATAACAATGCTGATAGGAAAATTCCCAAAGTGGCGCAAGCATGCCGGGTTTGATAAACTCTACGATGGAATACAAATCTATCAGTTTGTTTTCAATTGGGGTTCCGGTGATGACCAAGGCGTGTTTTTTCCGAATCGACTTCACCACGTTGGCCGTTCGCGTTTCGTAATTTTTAATCCGTTGGGCTTCATCTAAAATAATAAAATCAATGCCGCCGTGTTTGTTGAGGTTATACCAATCCCTCAGTAAGGCCTCGTAATTGGTGATTTTAAAATAAGCGTTTTGGTCTTGATAAGCCGCCTCACGTTCGTGCGCTAAACCTTCAACTATAATGGCTGTCTCATCAGAAAAGCGCTCAATTTCTTTTTTCCACTGCGATTTTAACGAAGCAGGACACACAACCAATGCCGAGGTGAAACCAAAAATTTCCTTTTTGAAAACGGCGGTTGCAATGGCTTGTAACGTTTTCCCCAGTCCCATTTCGTCGGCAATGATGGCGCCCTGACGGAAAACAGCAAATTCAACACCCTCTTTTTGGTAAGGGTATAGGTCTGCTTTAATTTTGGCAAAATCGAGTTTTGTGTTTTCCTGTAAATTTAATATCAATTGGTGTTCAAACGCATTTTCCAATTTATCCAAAACTTCTTTGCGAATATGAATCTGCTTAAAGACTTCCGCTCTGTTGATAAACTCCAAAAATCGCCGTTCTTCATTGGATTCAATCCAGGTTTTATCACCAAAAAATTTGTGAATTAAGGGTTGAATTTCTTCGGGAAAATCATGGGGATAAAAAAGCGAAATTCGATATTCATTGTGCGGATCAAGATGAATATCGATAAAGGGATATCGCTGGCTTTTGCTCAATTTTAATTTGTGTTTGGGCAAATGCTTAAATGCGTACATAAGGTGTTTGCAAGTTCCCAGTTTATTGGTTTGGTAATCACTGCACGAACAGTGACCATCTTCTTTTTCAAAATTGCGAAATGCGATGGTATATTTTTTTTCTGTCTCATTGGTCAATTCGTGTGGACCATACACATTTTCCGAAAATTGAATTCGATATTTGGCGGCATCTGCCCGTTCTTGTCTTTCTTTCAAAACCCGTTTAACCATCCCTTTTCTGGTATAGGCCTTGCCCTCTGGCATTTGGTTGAAATCCATTAATCCCAATATTTCTACCGCATGCATCATCCCGGCAATACTGTGTTTGCAATGGGTGATGGATTTGCAGCTACACTCTTTTGTAACCTCTTCGTTTTCTAATTGAAGTTTCACCCGGAAATCGTCAAAGACATCCTCAACATCCAATTCAAAGTAATGGCCACTTTGCGACATTACATGTACCTGACCGTTTAAATACAGTAAATTGGCCTGACGAAATAGGGCGGAAGCCTCGTCAGAACTCGAGATTTTCGATAAGGTGCTTTTCAAAATTGTATAACCATTCATCGTATTATCGTTAAACGTGTTTATCTCTAAATTTTAATTTAATTCTGCGCAAAATGCCCAAAAAAAAACCTTGTCTTAGGCCTTTTCTTTCAAAGACTAAATGGGTGGTAAAGGTATAAAAGCCCCGCAATAATTCAAGTTTCAATTAGGAATTTTTCAAATGATAATCACTACTATTTTACCTATCCACAAATTTTCACTCAATCGTAAGGTTAATTTTTTGTCCTGTACTTTTGAGGATTCCAACGAAAAAAAATATACCCATGAAGCATTTTCCTTTTATCATCGCATTGACCATTATTATTGGAAGTTGTGCCAAAGAAGATCCACTGGAAAAACTCTACAAACCCGGTCATGGCGTGACCGACGCTTCCGGAAACCAATACCAGACGGTCATCATCGGTGAATATGAGTGGATGGCCGAAGACTTAAAGTCAACCCGATTTTGTGACGGAGACCAAATCGAATTGGCATCCAATAATTGGTCAACTACCAATTCTGCCGCGTTCAGACCATACAATGTCAATGACCAGACCGTCCTATACTACAACCATTTCGCTGTGACAAGCGGAAAGAATATCTGTCCATGTAATTGGCGTGTACCCTCCGTTGATATTTGGAACTACACCATTAATATGCTGGGGGGTAAAAATATTGCAGCATTTGAAATGGGAAACGGAGAGGATATAGATAGATTTGTAGCCAGTGACTTTTCTGCACGCGGTGAAGAACCCTTTGGAAGAAGCGGACTGAATTTTCAGGATAACGGAAGAATTAGAGCATCAGGAAATTATAATGGAAATAACGCAACCCTGTATTGGACCCCAAATTTTGATTCCAACGATGAAGGCATTGCATTTCTGGTATTCACATACTATAATATGCTGGAGTTTACGAGTTACCACCGAAGAACGGGATTTCCCATTCGATGTGTTCGAAATGTACCCAATAATTAATACAAACAGAAAAATTGAGTCCACTCTAAAAAGGATGATTTCAATCAAAATCTAGGGAGTTTTTGAACCGCAGCAAGTGAGGATTCAAAAGTCTATCGACAAGGAAGATTTTGGCAGAAAGGGACTTTTTAGAGCAGACTCAAAATTAAAAACTCAATCCGTACCCAAGTAGGAAAAATATAGGCCTTTGAGTAATCCTTGGGCCATCATCAATTGGCGTTCTAAAACTGCGCCATGGGTCAATCCCCTTCGTTCTAGGCAACACAAAACGCATTCCAAGGGTCAAAAACTGATCGAAGTTCTTTTTCTGACTTGGGAAATAATAATATCCCTTAACCCCCGGTGTAATTGCTTCAAAATGTGAGAAAAAAATAGCCGTATTCGAGTTGTTTAAAACGCCGTGGAAATTGTTGTTTACAAAATTTGCGGGCCCGTCCTGCACCATAAATCTATTAGTCATTATCGAATATGCAAGGGAAAACCGAATGGCAAAACTATGGTTTAAGTCCAGATCATAAGCCAAATTAAAATCAACCCCGGAAAGCCGATATTGCCCTATCCTATTGTGGGTATTGATGTCGGATTGGTGAATGCCAAAGCCAAAACGAACGCCGGGAATGGACTTTAGCGCCGCCATCAAATCAAAACCTCTTGAAAAAGAAGTGCTATTAAATCGATCCTGATGATTGCCAAATGCCTCCATGGCCATATTAAAATCCCGCATCAAAAAATTTCCCGCCACGCCGCCATTCACTTCCAGCCATAAAGTATTCGGTTCCCGTCGTTCTTTTTCAAACAATGATTGTCCGGACAAAGCCGGGGACAGGGCAGAATGGGTAATTAAAATCAAAAGGAAAAAAAATAGCCTCATAGAAATATAAAATCCGGATTGACGACAAAAAGTCAAATATACGGATTAGCAGCGATAAATAAAACGCGATTTAAGCTAGGATTTTATATGGGTAAGGGCGCCATTTCGGGCTGTCCACTTCAAATCCTCGTCCACGGCCCTGCCGGGTCAGCGGCGTGCGGGGTCTGCTCGTCACTCACAGCCTCCGCCGCTCGCGTCCCTGCAAAGTGCCGTGGCCTGCGGGTTTTCCGTTTCCATCCCGGGCGCGGGTGATTGCGCAAAATTTTTTAATTGGTTGAGGAGAATGAAATTGCCCGAAAGATGTATTTACTTTTTCTTCGATTTTCTCGGTAACTTTCCCTTCTTTTCTCCTGTGTTTGGAATCTTCGCATTGATGGGTAAATTGAAGCTCATTCTTACGGGTTCACCCCTTTGCGTGGCTGGCTCAAATGGCGGAAGCAACGAAACTACCCGAATGGCCTCTGCATCCAGAGCCGGATGAACGGAACGTCGGATTTCAATATGTTCAATTGAACCGTCTTTTTCAATAATAAAAGAGACTATGATTTTTCCTCCGGCCTCATCTTTTTTTGCCTCTTCAGGGAATTTGAAATTTTCCGCTATATGTTTAATGATGGACTGATTAAAACAGTTGTTTCTTTGCTCCTCATTTGAATAGACTTCACAACCTTTAAAAACCGCTCTTCTTTCAAGTTTGGCAAAAAACAATATTTTGTCGTCACCTTTTTTAAAGTGTACTGGAATAATAAAGCTAATGGCCGTGGCTTTTTTCCCCTTTTTTGCCGGCAAAAATTCTGGAAATTTTTCTAGCAACCGCAACACTTCCCTCTCTACATCTGAATTTGTACTGTTTATTACACTTAGAGAATCTCGCTTTCCGCTTGCATTGTACCAAACCTTGATCTTGATTTCTCCATCCTCCAAAGAATCCATAAGTTCTATGGGTAAATCCATTTCATCACTGATGAAAGCATCAAGTTTGTTGAAAAAACAATCCTTTTTGTCGTTTGAATCTTCACATCCCGGCCAAATCAAAAAATCATCGTAATTCATCTGTGCACGAAGAAAAATGGAGAACAACAAAAAAGGCAAAATTTGAAAAAAACTACTCTTTAACATGAAATATATTTTTCGGTAAATTTATAAACCCAAAGTGGGCCTTCGGGTAAATAAAATCATTTTTTTTCGATTATTTCGTTTCTTATCTGGGTTTTCTTGCAAAGACAAAACAAAAAAGCCCTGCAAGCATTACACTTACAAGGCTTTAATTTTTTTTACTTGGGCCCAGGACAGTACTTGAACCTGCACGACCGTAGGTCACCACCCCCTCAAGATGGCGTGTCTACCAATTTCACCACCTGGGCAAAAAAAAGAGGGCCTTTAAAAAAAAACCCTCTTTCAGTGACTCGACTGGGGCTCGAACCCAGGACCCTAACATTAAAAGTGTTATGCTCTACCAGCTGAGCTATCGAGTCGTGTTAAACGTTTCCGCTAACGGGGTGCAAATATACACTGCTTTTATTTTCTCGCAAATGCTTTTTTGAAAAAATATTAAAAAAAATTGACCACCCGTTTTACGCCATATTTAAACGCTTTATTTTAAATTATTTGATGAAAAAAACACCTTGATTTTTTTGCGATTTTTTTTACGCAACACTTTTTTTATCCCAAATCTTCTCCCATCCACAAATAAATGTGCAAACTATTCATGATCCTTTTCTGCAAAAATGAGATTCGTAGAAATTTTTTATGTGACCCAAATTATTCGGCGTGAAACCAATGTGTCACTTGATAAGTTGCCAAAATTGCCGTACTTTTGCACTAGCGAACGCGATTGACCCAAATGGTTTTGCCCTATCCGGCGCCGGTCAGAGTTGCGATTTCTAGGCTTTGCCTTAACTGAAAACCTTTAATGAATATGGAGAAGATATACCCGCAGAAAATTGCCCTTGTTGGATACATGGGCGCTGGAAAAACATGCATGGGAAGGAGTTTGTCGCTGGCCCTGGATTTACCTTTCTATGATTTAGATGAAGTAATCGGTCAGCTTTTTGGCTGTAATCAGGTCGATCTGATGAAACGGAAAGGAGAGTTGGCCTTTCGTGAAGCTGAACGTAAAGCACTGCATGTGGTTTTGAAAAAGAAGAAATTTGTACTGGCTTGTGGTGGAGGCACCCCGGCGTATTACGACAATATGGACGCCCTTACCAAATCCGCGAATGTCGTTTTTCTCGACTGTCAAATACCTACCCTGGTTGCCCGTTTGACACCCGAAAAAAACCAACGCCCCCTTATCGAATCCGTTCCCGATGAGGAACTCGAAACTTTTATTGGCAAACATCTCTTCGAAAGACGGTCGTTTTACGAAAAAGCAGCACTAAAGGTTCCGGCAGATATGTTGACCGTGGATCAACTTAAAGATGCCTTATCTGTATCGGCCTGAGATTATCCCACTTGCATGAATATTCCTAATTTGTTTGCCTTCAAGGTTTATTTCAAAGGTAAATTATGAGCCTGCTCCAAAAAGTCCCTTTCTGCCAATTCTGCATTTTCGGCAGATTTTGATTGAAATCATTCTTTTTGGAGGGGAATCACCTATTCTAAATATACTTTCTCTTTTCCGGGAAGCAACTGAACACGCACATGCTCGTGTGAACTCGTGGACAATTTTAACCCAACGACATCCGCCAAAATGGGATACCGTTTGTGGCTGCGATCTATAAGCACTACAGCAGTCAGTTTTTTTACCTCAAATGGCAAAACGGGTGAAAGTGCGTAGAGCATGGTTTTACCTGAGTTTAATACATCGTCGATGACGACCAAAGGCACATCCAAAACATGGTCGAAAGGCGAAGGGTTAAAAACGATGGGCTTGGTCCAAGGGGCGTTTTTATCAATGGAGATTTCGCAGGTGTCCACCGAAAGCGGCGAAATATCCCGTAAGGTAGCCGCCATCCGAATCATTAAATCCACACCACGGCCTTTGATGCCCGCCAACATAATGCGCTTGCTGTCGTGGTGCTTTTCGTAAATTTCCCAAGCCATTCGGGTGATGGTGCGCTCAATTTGCACACGATCCATGATAACAGTTGATTTCTTTTCCATAATTAAAACTAGTCAATAAAGTGTAAGTGACGGTAATATAAAATTCGAGCGCGAGGCTTGCGACCCCGATATCTATCGGGGGAAATTCAGTGATTTTACTAAAGTAAATGACCTTAATTTCAGGTAAGCATAACGCCGTCATCGGACTTTATAGACAGCCACTAATTAGAGCCTGTCCATAAAGTGTCAGTGGCTGAACTAGAAAGTTCGAGAGCAAGGCTTGCGAAGGTTGAAAAACAGTAAGTTTACATTAGTAAATGACCTTTTTTTCAACCGAGCATAACGCAGCTATCGGACTTTATAGACAGCCACTAATTAGTTTTTACTAAAATCAAATCGCACCACATAACCATCCTCCACCATAGGTATCGCGACCAAATTGTAATTGACGTTTTCCGTGCCGCACCTGCCGCAGTCAGTTTGCCTGATGGAATAGGTTATTACACTGGTTTGTGGTTCTATCCGAACTTCACGCTCGAGTTTGGTATTGCATATTCCTTTGGTGACATAAGCCAACAAGTCATATTGGGAAAAGTTGACGTCCAAACTATCTCCAATGGCACAGGCAGCCGTGCGTTTTGGAAATAAACTCAAAAACTGATCCCGGTTTCGAATATGCATTCCACCATCTTGACCTCTGGCCACTGCCGTTCCGTAGCATCGACTGAGTTGTATGTCAAAAACGATCATGCCATCATTGGTGATCTCGCCGTTTTCAAAGTCGTTGCAGCGTTCGCATCCCGCCAACAAAAGCGGGATGAAAACGGCTAATAATTTTAGATTTTTAATCATTTATTGCGGGTATAATGGTTGATCTTACTTCGCCAAAACCAAGTCTAAAACCTTCTTTTTCACAATGGGCTTTCATTATAACGGTGTCGTGGTCTTGCAAAAATTTCCGTTCACTACCGTCTTTCATTGGAATGGGCTTGGTGCCTTTCCAGCATAATTCCAACATCGAACCAAAGGAATCCTCCGTCGGCCCACTGATGGTGCCCGAGGCCATCATGTCCCCTGCATTGATGTTACAGCCATTTACTGTGTGGTGGGCAAGTTGCTGTGCCATGTTCCAATACAGGTATTTGAAATTGGATCGACAAACGGTTGTGTCGTTTTCACCTTTGGGGGCAATGGTCACTTCCAAATTGATGTCGAAGGTGTGCTCCCCGGCAGTTTGCAGGTAGGGCAGGGGCTTGGGATTTTGCTCCGGACTTGCGCAACGGAAAATATCCAGGGCATCGAGGGTGACGATCCAGGGGGAAATGGAAGAACCAAAATTCTTTCCCAAAAATGGCCCCAAAGGCACGTATTCCCATTTTTGAATATCACGCGCCGACCAGTCGTTGAATACCACCATCCCGAAAATATAATCTTCAGCTTCCTCTGCGGTAATTCTATGCCCCATGGGTTTTCCATCGGTGGTAATAAATGCCATTTCCAATTCAAAGTCCATCATTTTACTGGGGCCAAAAACAGGCGTTTCGGCATCAGCAGGGAGTTGTTGTCCCTTCGGACGGTGGATGTCAACACCGGAAACCACGATGGATGAAGACCGTCCGTGGTACCCAACGGGAATGTGAAGCCAATTGGGCATTAATGCGTTTTCTTTTCCGCGGAACATGATGCCTACATTCGTGGCGTGTTCGCGAGAACTGTAAAAGTCTGTGTAATCTTGAACAAAAACGGGCATCATCATTTGTATTTCGGAAACCGGGTGAAGAACCTCCTGCCGATGTGCGGCATTGTTGCGAAGACTGCCATTGTCTTTGTCAAAAATCTCCATCATGCGTTTTCTCCAGTTCCGATGGGTGTTTTTGCCCAAACTGATAAAGTCATTGAGGGTTTCCTGAACAAATATATCATCGGGTAAATCCAAATCAGAAAAATACCCCAATTGTTGCATGCCACCCAAATCAATAGCCGTATCTCCTATCCTAGTGCCGCAACGTGCGGTTTCATCATCGATGGAAAAAACGCCGAGGGGCAGGTTAAATAAAGGGAAATCACTTTCGTTGGTAACTTCAATCCAAGAACGTAAATCTTTCGCTTGCTGTATTGTCATTGCTTTCTATTTTTGAGCAAAATTAGCAAACAGAACGCAGGCTTCGTCAAGAACTTGTAAAAGACTTTTATAACATGGAAAGAGACTACGAAATTTTCGATTTAATCGAACGAGAAAAAGAACGTCAAACCATTGGTATTGAGCTTATCGCCTCAGAAAACTACACCAGTAACCAAGTGCTGGAAGCCATGGGTTCGGTTTTGACAAATAAATATGCAGAAGGGTTTCCTGGCAAACGATATTACGGCGGTTGTGAGGTGGTAGATGAAGTTGAACAGCTGGCCATTGATCGCGCCAAGGCACTTTTTGGTGCCGCTTATGCCAATGTTCAACCCCATAGTGGCTCCCAGGCAAACGCTGCAGTTTACCTCGCTTTACTTCAGCCTGGGGACAAAATTATGGGTTTTGACTTATCACATGGTGGCCACTTAACCCACGGCTCGCCGGTGAGTTTTAGCGGAAAAACCTATCGTCCCAGTTTTTACGGAGTGGAAAAAGAAGATGGACGAATTAATTACGACAAGGTAAGGGAAAGGGCGCTTGCGGAAAAACCCAAACTTTTGATTTGTGGTGCTTCGGCGTATTCCCGTGACATTGATTATAAAAAATTCCGCGAAATTGCGGATGAAATTGGCGCTTTTCTCATGGCGGACATTTCGCATCCCGCAGGACTAATCGCCAAAGGATTGCTCAACGATCCCATTCCCCACTGTCATGTGGTTACCAGTACAACGCACAAAACCCTTCGCGGGCCCCGGGGGGGAATTATCCTGATGGGTGAGGATATGGAAAATCCAATGGGCATTAAAACCCCAAAGGGTCAATTGAAAATGATGTCCGCGATTTTTGATGGCGCCGTATTTCCCGGAACGCAAGGCGGACCGCTTGAACACGTCATTGCCGGTAAGGCAGTAGCTTTTGGACAAGCCCTCACCGATTCGTTTTTTGAATACCAAATTCAAGTGGTGAAAAATGCCCGTAGGTTGGGCGAAAAACTCGTCGAAAAAGGTTACGATATTATTTCAGGTGGAACGGACAACCACTGTTTACTCATTGACTTAAGAAATAAGGACATCACCGGTAAAGCTGCCGAAGCTGCGTTGGGCCTTACCGACATCACCGTAAATAAAAACATGGTGCCCTTCGACGACAAAAGTCCGTTTGTAACATCCGGGATTCGCATTGGCACCCCGGCAGTTACAACCCGTGGCCTAAAAGAATCCGATATGGATAAAATTGCCGACTTTATCGACCGAACCTTGATGCACCGCGAAGATGTTCAAAAGTTGGATGTCATTCGCGAAGAAATCAATAATTATATGAAGGACTATCCTTTGTTTGCAGGAGAGTAACCCGAAAATATAGATATTTTGAAAATACACCTCATCGCTATTGGGGGAAGTGCCATGCACAATTTGGCGTTGGCACTGCACCATCAAGGTCACCAGGTGACCGGGTCAGACGACGAAATTTTTGAACCTTCCAAATCCCGACTGGAAGAACAAGGTCTTTTGCCAAGGGAAATTGGATGGTATCCAGAAAACATTACGCGTGATTTGGATTTTGTTATTTTGGGTATGCATGCCCGGGAGAATAATCCGGAACTGATTCGCGCCGGGGAACTGGGACTAAAAGTCCTGTCGTATCCCGAGTATATTTACGAAGCCTCTCGAAATAAAACCCGAGTCGTAATTGGCGGAAGTCACGGTAAAACCACCATAACTTCCATGATACTGCACGTCTGTCATTATCACGGAGTGGAAATTGATTATTTGGTGGGGGCTCAATTGCAAGGTTTTGAGCGCATGGTACACATCACCGATGAAAATGAATTCATCCTTATTGAAGGCGACGAATACTTATCGTCACCCATCGACCGCAGACCGAAATTCCATTTGTATAAACCCAACATTGCCTTGCTCAGCGGAATAGCCTGGGATCATATTAATGTATTTCCGACCCAGGAAAATTACGATGCACAGTTTTCTGCCTTTTTAGAAACCATTGAGCCCGGAGGCGCACTCGTGTATTATTCACCGGATCAAAGGTTGTCGGAAATTGTCGCATCTTCAAATAATTTTTTCAAAACTTTTCCATACGAAACACCAGAATGGCGCACAGAAAACGATCAAGTTATTGTATCGTTTCCCGAATTTGAAGTGCCGGTAAAGGTATTTGGTACACACAATGTGGCCAATATAGAAGGAGCGCGGTTGATTTGTAATCAAATGGGGATTGTCAATGAACAATTTTACGAAGCTATTTCGGAGTTTTCGGGCGCACAAAAAAGGCTGGAATTGCTTTATGAAACCGAAGATGATCAGGTGTTTTTAGACTTTGCCCACGCACCGAGTAAGGTTCGGGCAACGACAGAAGCTGTAAAAGGTCGATTTCCCAATCACGAGGTCATGATTTGTTTGGAGCTCCACACCTTTAGTTCCCTCAATCCTGAATTTCTGCCACAATATAACGGAGCTTTGGATGCTGCTGATGAAGCCTGGGTTTTTTACAGTCCGAAAGCTGTTGCCCATAAAAAGTTACCCCCACTTTCCCCAACGGATGTACGAGAAGCCTTTGGCCGGGAAGTTCGTGTGTTTACCCAAACCGAATTATTACAGTCAGATTTGAAGCATCACAGCGAATCAGTTAAAAAGCCCATTGTAATGGTTTTCATGAGCAGCGGAAATTTCGGGGGCTTAGATTTCGCGACTTTTAGGTTGCGCTAGGCGGCATGGTCGGTCTAATTTCTATTTTGGAAGGAAGCGCACGTGGATGCATGTCCATTAGGTGTACAATCATTTGACCGATATCCTCGGGTTGAATTTTCCAGGCATCCTTTTCCGCATCTGGAGTATGCTGGTTGAAATGTGAGGTAACGGAACCCGGCATGATGGTACTGACTCGAATGCCTCTTTTGCGCAAATCCAGCATAATGCTCTGGGTAAATCCCACCACACCAAATTTTGATGCGTTGTACGCACTGCCTTTGGCGAAAAAGTTGGTGCCGGCCAAACTCGCAATGCTGATAAAGTACCCCTTGGTTTTTTCCAGCGCCTCCCAACTGGCTTTGACACTGTTAAATACACCGGTAAGGTTGGTGTCAATGGTTTCTTTCCATTTTTCCGGATCCATTTCTTCGATGGGCGCAAAATATCCCACACCGGCATTGGCTACAAATAAATTCAATTGACCAAATCGTTCGATGCAATTTTTAACGGAAGAAATTTGCGACTGCAACTTACGGACATCAGATTCAAATCCGTAGGCAGCTCCGTCGCGTATGCTATTGAGTTTTTCCGCAGCTCTTTCTGCATCCGACTGTTTCCGTCCGGTGATACAAACATTGTAACCTGCTTTGATAAGAACTTCGGCTATACCAAGTCCAATGCCCTTGGTGCCGCCGGTAATTAGTGCTGTTTTTTTCATGTTGATGAATGTTTTAGTCTGCTCCAAAAAGTCCCTTTCTGCCAAAATCTTCCTTGCTGATAGACTTTTGAATCCTCACTTGCTCCGGTTGAAAAATTCCCTTCGCGTCGATTTTGACTGAAGTCATCCTTTTTGGGGTGGACTCATGTTTTATTTCTAAATGACAATATTATAGCGCAAAGGTTTAAATATGTGAAAAACTAAAACCGATGAGTCTGCTTCAAAAAGTCCCTTTCTGCCAAAATCTTCCTTGTCGATAGACTTTTGAATCCTCACTTGCTCCGGTTCAAAAATCCCCTCGGTTTTGATTGAAGTCATCTTTTTTAGAGTGGACTCACCGATTAAAAATTTTCCAATACGGAAATGCGCTTCTCAATAGGCGGGTGTGTAGCAAAAACCCGGTCGATTCCGCCCAAAAATCCCAATCCTTCATTTTTCTTATCTGCGTAATTGTCGATAAACATCTCCTTGATGTCTTCGGTATCGAGATTGTTCAAATGGCTATTGCCGGAAATTTTGCGCAGGGCAGAAGCGAGTGCACGGGGATTTTTTGTGAGGTCAGCAGCTCCGGCATCGGCCATGTATTCTCGCTTCCGGCTAAGTGCAAAACGAAATACCAGCGAAAGTAGGTAAGCGAGCACCACCAGCACCAAAATGATTACGATGCCACCACCTCCTTTGCTGTTTCTGCTGCGTCCGCCTCCATAGAGAATGCCGCGAAATGCCATTTGCGCGAGCAGGGAAAAAATCCCCACAAAAACCACGGAGATAACCAGCAATCGTACATCACGGTTTCTAATGTGCATCAGTTCATGGGCGATAACGCCTTCCAGTTCTTCGTCGTTTAACTTTTCGATAATTCCCCGAGTTAGGGTAACGCAAAATGACTTTTCATTGAGTCCGCTGGCAAATGCGTTTAGCGCCTGATCTTCGATGATGCGCAACTGGGGCATTGGCATACCCAATTGCATACATAGGTTTTCGGTGAGGTTATAGATTTTCTTATCATCCTTTCTCGATAAACTATGCGAGTGAACCGCTTTGTTGATTAAAGTGGTGTGAATCTTAAAGGCGATGAGAAACCAAATGGCGGTAATGGCAATGGAAATGGGAGCTGAAACCAGAAAGGCTTCGTAAACTTCTTCCCAATTGATTTCCTTATACTCCGGATCGTAAAAAACCACCGCAGTAATGGCAAACACCAATGCGAGTACCAGAAGCGGAAAGGCGATAAGGAGTAGTACCGACTTGCGATTGTTTTTTTGTATTTGGGTATGAATACCGACGTATGCGGCCATAGTTTAAAACTTAATTTCCGGGGCTTTTTCCATATCCGGACGATCAAAGCCTAAATCAAAGCTGTTTTGTCTGCGGAAACCAAACATACCTGCAAGTAGGTTGTTGGGGAACTTTTCGATGGCGGTGTTCAATTCTCGTGTAGCGCCGTTAAAGAAACGACGTACGGCAGCTAGCTTATTTTCTATGTCGGAAAGTTCCTCTTGAAGCTGAAGAAAATTGGTGTTGGCCTTGAGGTCTGGATAGGCTTCCACCTGCACCTGTAATCCGGAAATGGCACGTGTAAGTTCATTTTCAGCCACGATTTTGCCGTCGATACTGCCGGCAGACATGGCCTTGGTGCGTGCTTCGGTGATTTTGGTCAATACGCCCTCTTCGTGTTTCATGTAGCCTTTTACAGCGTTTACAAGTTGCGGAATGAGATCGTGACGTTGCTTGAGCTGAACGTCGATATCGGCAAATGCATTTTCTCGCCTGTTTCGCAGTTTCACAAGGTTGTTGTAAATGCTGATGATGAAAATAACCAATAAGGCGAGGACGATAATAACAATGGTTGAGGTACTCATGTTTTTTGATGTTTTAAATGACGTTATACTGCAATGCGATTTTTCACTACTTTCTCATTCGGTTTAGGTTTTGAATCAAACCAAAAAATGGTCGAGCTTGTATTAGGGTAACAGTTCTCTGGCGATTTCATTTTTTAAATAGGCAATGGCTTTTCTGCTGGGTTCCAAATCCATTTCCATAAAGTGGTTTAGCACCTTTTTTCCCAATTCAATTCCGGGTTCGCCGGGTTCCAATTCCCCGGCCAGTTGATTAATTATACCCACTATGGCAGATTTGGAAGTAACGACATACCGCCATGCGTGCTCAGAAATATAGATTTGCTGGGAAACATTATGTTCAAATTCGTTGCGAATGGCTTTGACCAATACCCCTTGATATTGCCGAACGTTTAACCCTTTGGAAGATTCTCTTACAATGAGCTGCGAAGGTGTAATGCGCTCCAAGAACAACGCCAATCGTTCATAGGCGGCAAGCCTAGCGGGTAAAGCACTTTTCTGGGTCTCTTTCCGAATGAAGTAGGCCCTGCGTTTTTCCTCATTTTCCATAAAATTACTCAACATCATATACGCCAAGATAAGTAAAAAAATTGAGGGGAGCGCGTATTTAAGTATTTCGAGAATTACATCCATATAACGTCTTTCTATCTATTTTTTTCGTAGGGTCAAATATCGGATAAAATAATCATACCCTCCAAAGATTATTTTTTTTTTCGGTATAAAAGGTTTCTACCTTTGTCAAACGCAGATTCACGCCCTGAGATTGTTGTGCCTCAATGGGAAAAGGTAATTGAGTGGTTAATGATGTATTCGGTTTTTTCCGGCACTTGGCCGAAATGTTTCGTAATATAATCTTTTATGCAAAAAAAATACATTCAAAAGACCTTAAATGTGTTGGGATTGATGTCGGGAACTTCCCTTGATGGACTGGATATGGCCTTGGTGCGTTTTTCAACCAATACAGGTAAGTATGAACTTATTCACGCCAAATCCATTAAATATCATGAATCTGTTGTAAAAAAACTAGAAAATGCCCACCTTTTAAACGGCGAGTTGCTCACCAAACTCGATCATTGGTTTGGGCAATTTATGGGCATGCATGTACGAGACTTTATTCACGAGGGTCAGCATGTTGATCTTGTTGCTTCCCACGGTCACACTGTTTTTCACCGACCGGAATTGGGTTTTACCCGGCAAATTGGCAATGGTTTTGAACTTTCCAAGGCTTGTGGAAGACCGGTGGTTTGTGATTTTAGAACGAAGGACGTAGTGCTTGGCGGTCAAGGTGCTCCGCTTGTGCCCCGTGGTGATTTAGATCTTTTTCCCCACTTTGATGCATGGATGAATTTGGGCGGTATGGCCAATATTACCGTCAAAACAGATGTAAGCGTTTTGGCTTGGGATTTGGCTCCGTGTAATGTTGTTTTTAATTATTTAAGTAAACGTTTGGGGTCTTCGTACGATCGCGGCGGTCGTTTTGCCGCCTCGGGAAGTTTGATTCCCGAACTATACAACAAGTTAATTCATTTGCCCTACTTTTCTGCACCGCCACCTAAATCCCTCGGGCGGGAGTGGGTTGAGGCACAAGTGTTTCCATTGTTGTTGAATGAAAATGCACCAGAGGATTTGCTTCACACCTGTGCAGTGGCTTTTGCGAAGGTCATACACAATCAAATACCGAACGAGGTAAAATCCGTTTTGGTCAGTGGGGGAGGTGCGTACAACGATTTTTTCATCCAAATTTTAGAGCAGCACCGTCCGGTGGTATTTCAGTTGGCAAGTGCGGAAATCATCGAGTTTAAGGAAGCTGTCGTTTTTGCCTATTTGGGGTATTTATTTGTCAACAATAAACCCAATGTGTTGGCTTCTGTAACGGGAGCATCACACGACCACGTGGGGGGTGTATGGTATGACGCTACAGCGGTATAAACTCAAATACGAAATTGAAAATAGCTTCAAAGTCCTTGTCTGTGGCTTTTTGCGTAGGGAAATAAAAGTGGATGTCGCCCTCGGAGCGTTGGCTTTTGGTGGGGATATCCAGTTGGAATTCATTGGTGACAATGCCGTAAAAGGTTCCGCCTTTTTTGTAAACCAGAATCATTTTGAAAGCGTTCTTGTTGTCCAAGCTATAATGTTCCCGATAAATGGGGAAAAAAGTAAAATCTCCTAAATCATTATAGGGTAGATCCCAGCCGGCTAAAAGCTGATCGACTTCTTTGGAAATCATACCACGTTTGACAGAATTGAAAAGATTGCTCAGGGCTTCTTCGGGGATAGTATTTCGTTCGAATTGCGTTTTAAAAGCTTGTCCCTCGATAATGACTTCCCACTTATCGCGATTTTTTCTGCTAGCGGCTTTTCCTTTTTCTAAATAGGGTACATCCATCATCAATTCACCGATTTTTTCACCCTCCAGATTATAGACTTCGGCATCTTTTCCAATTGTTTCTTCCTCTTCATCCAAATGAGATTTTTTCACCATAACGTGAATGCGAACCATAAACCAACCTTCAGGGGAGGCTTTGGGTTGGGTGAAAACCTCTATCGGTTTTTCCGCAACAAAAATGGTTTTTTCGTAATTGGTTGCACTTTTTAATGCGCTCTTTTGTTTGAAGGTTTGCCCGTGAACTGCAACCGCGCTGATCAACAGGATAAAGATATGTTTTAACATGGGAGTGATTGTTATTAGTAACGTTTATACCACCATTAGATTACATCCGCGAATGTCCGCCTGATCGTATCGGCCTAAGACCTCAAACCTTCCATTATCATAAACTTTGCCAATATCGTCAACAGCGATAAATGGCATGCTATTTTTATTGGCCAGATCGATGATGTTGAGCAAACCCGTGCTGCCTTCCGGAAGTCTGCTCAGTGGATCAGCTGGGTTGCGGGTATAAAGCCGCATCCATGGCGGAGGAATGAATACGCCATCGGACGGAGCGTAGGCCTGGCTGAGCAATTCTGTCATGCCGTATTCCGAAGCAATGTGATTTTTGCCAAATACAGTTTTTAGAGTTTGATGAAGTTCCAAACGCGTAATTTCCTTTCTTCGCCCTTTCATCCCACCGGTTTCTACGATGGTTGCGTTTTGGAATATTTCCGGATCGGGATTTTTTTCTGCCAAATCGAGTAGGGCAAAACTCACCCCAAAAAGCATGACTGGTGTATTGGTTTTTTGAAAACTTTTTAAATCTGCAAACATCTCATCGTAGTTATCGAGGTAAAATCCGCCTTTCCCGCTTTTTTCGATAAAGTACTTACACATTTCAATTAATGAAGAGCCACTTCTTTCCAGATAGGAGGGGAGCAGGCAAACGAAAGCGTAGTTTTCAATTTGCCCAAAAACGCGTTGGAAAGCTTCTGAACAAACTTTGTGGTACCAACTCAGTGAATCGAGGTGGTGACGGGAATCTCCGAGACCGGAAGTACCGGAGCTGGTAAAAATGGTTTCGGGTTGGGATTGCCCCTTGTAAAGCGTATGAGATTTGAAAAAAGATATCGGCAAACAGGGAATTTCTTTCCAGTGTTGGGGCTGCTTAAAGTCTTTGCCGTGAAGTAAAGAAATAAAGGTGTGGTAAACTTCGTTGTTTCTGTAGTGGAATTGAAAATATTTTAGCGCCACCTCATTAAATGATGTGTCGTTGTTGATGTGAAATATTGTATCTTTGTGCATAAGATTTTAATTTAAAGCCATCATGCTGCGTAATAGATTGCCATTGTTGTTTTTTCTCTTTTTGATGAGCGCCAGTTGTGAAAAGGATAACGACTTTTCCATCATTCCGTACCTCGAGTACCGAGGGCACGAATTTAAGATAAAAGATGAACAACGGTTCATTGAAGTTGAACTTTACTTTAACGACCGCGATGGAAATATAGGATTGGAACCCGGTGATACTTTTCCGCCGTTTAATCCAGGGAGCATTTATTACAACAACCTATGGGTCACCGGCTATTTGATCCGCGATGGAGAAACAGCCGATACAATTACCGGCTTTGGTGGTCGAATTCCCGATCTAACACCGCAAGGGCAGAATAAATCACTCGAAGGTACAATTTATTACGACATGTTTGTGGAGGGGTTTGCCAGCGGAGACAGTGTGGAATATGAATTTATACTCGTTGACCGGGACACCAACCGATCTGAACCGGCGCGATCGCCTAGGATCAAAATAGAAATTTAGTTGTTTTTCAAATTCTAAATCTTGTGGATTAAGGCGCGCAAAGTGTCTTTTTTTATTTGGCCAAAAAAACAAACACCAAATTTTATAAATGCATCATTCTAAAGTAATATTTCAAAAAGGGATTCAGTTTTTTGTTCAGGTGTTTTTTGTGATAAGCTTAGTCGCTTCCTGTGGAGAAAATCAAATGGATTCGGATTTGAATTCTACATCGAAAAAGGGGGTGCAAATTAAGGAGTCGGATAGTCCAATGAGAGCGGTGGCAAAGCAGATACTTTTGGACGGCAAAATCTACGGGGAGCGGGAGGCGTTTTTGTTTCCAATAATGGACAGCATTTTGGATGAAAATAAAAGCGTACGAAGTTTTTATTTTCCGGTACTTTTGGAGATTATAGAACACGCCGATGGATATGTTGCAGAGGGTGTTGGGGCGTATTTGCTCGCTTATATGGAAAAGTATTCAGATGATTTTTTTACCCTCGAAATTGACGACTTACTCAATATATCTCGATTTGTAGCATTTGAAGTTTATGTTTCAAACGAAAATCCGATTCAATCGTTACATACTTTGCGAATGGAAACATCTGCGAACTGCGATGTTTGTCGGGAGCAGCAGGCAGATGCCTTTGCCTTATTTTTCATGAACTTAGAGTTGTTGATGGAGGAACTAGAAAGTCATTAATTTTTGGTGAACTTTTACAAATTAAGGAGGTTAAACAATTTAAGATTATTTGTTCAAAATTATATTTGTGCCCACATTCAAATTAAATGGATTACATTTTACCCAAGGTTAGATTTTTATTGGTTTTTTCGCTGACGGTTTTAATGCTGTTTAGTTGTTCACAAAAATCAGATAACGTTTTCCGTATTGCTATTGAAGAAAGTGATTTGGTCTTTGAAATAACATTACCTAAAAACCTCGACACGCTTTTTTCTTGGGAGCATAACTCTGATTTTTATTGCGGCGCTATGCAGTATCACCGTATGCAAAACTCGGAATATGAAGTGGCAAAGCAAGAAGACTTTTTGCCCAAAAACAGAAAAACGCAACTTCGCCAATTAACCTTGTCGCATTTTTTACATCCGGAATGTGAATCCGATGAACCATTTCGAATCAAACCATATTTAAAAAACCGGAAAATGGCTGTCCTTTTGGAGAATCCCTCCAATACCATTTTGCAAATTGATTCAATTGAAGTGGCTGGTTACCGCTTTGCGATGTTTGGTTATGAAGAGATGCCACCGAGAACGGAGCACATTGCCCGGCGATATCTGGTTTTCACTTCCAAAATAGAAGGTAGAACGGTTTATTTTGAGTTTTCTTCCAATATAGTTTCCGACGAATATTTTTATAAAAATATGAAGAGCGCGTTTAAAACATTGCGCATACAAAGAACATTGGAATAATCATTTGGATTTTTCTAAAATTGAGTCCACTCCAAAAAGGATGATTTTAATAACAATCGACGCGGGGGAGCTAACTAGCTGTTAGTAAGGATTCGGTGATTTACCGACAAGGAAGATTTTGGCAGAGAGGGACTTTTTGGAGCAGATTCAAAATTTAAAATCCCTGCCTTACCTTCAAAGCAAATTGAAATAGTTGGTAATCATTATTATCATTGGATGAAGATATAGTGCCAAAGGATGGAGCGATGGTAAGCCGGTGATTTATAAACTCAATTTCCGGCCTTATACCCGTGTAGATTTGGGATGGTTTTCCAGCAGCGAGATCAAACCCGAACCTCAGAAAAATGGACTCAGTTATGGGGTAATTGATGCTAAAGCCTGTGTTAAAAGCAGAGAGAGAAACCCCGATTGGCACATATTGATCAAAAAGACCGAATCTAAATTGTGCAATTCCATAAGGATTACCAGCCCTAAAACTAAACATAGGCAAATTATGGAAAAAGTTGTAAGTAGCCAAGTTGTCAAATTTGTATATCTCGCCAGATCTAATTCCAATCATTAACGCAATATCCGGATTAAAATAATATCCGAAGTACGGGGCTATATTATAAAAACGATGGTTATAAGATCTGGCAGGGTTTTGGAATTCTTCCATCACACCATCTATACCTATAAAAAAATGTCCCTTCTTTTTTGGGATTTTATCAAAATGATATTCAACACCAAAAGAATAAGTGTTAAATCGGGGGCCGAGCCCGTTAATGGAATCTCCAAGCACACAGGTAGGACCACCACAACCTGTATTGTCAATGACTGCACAGGGATAAAAAGGTTCACCGAAATGATTATGCGTAAAATTTCCGGTGAAAAAAGTTCGACCGTTGATGTTTTCTCGGAACATTTTCTCTTCGTCTTCTTTTCTGGAGTTTTGCGCTACCACCGAAAGGGAAATAAGCCCCATAATGGCAGCGGTAAATTTCGGTTTTAGCTGGTGTTGTGTTTGCCAAATGAATTTAAAATTAAGGGCAACAGCCAATGTGATTTGTAAATACGCAACGGTTCTTTCATAAGGTGTAAACCAATTGTGTAACATCATCATGGCAATTGATAAAATCAGTAATGCCATGAGATTTCGAAATGGATAAACCTCTGGCAAAATTTCTTTAGACTTTGTTCTTTCGGACTTCCAGAGAAAGTAAATCATTATTATTATGACCAGAAGAATGGACCATTGAAGGGTTTTTAAACCAAAAACAATTTGGTGCGCGTTGTGGTGTGAATTTATATCCCGGAAGAATTCAATAAAAAACCGACCGGTGGACATGCATAGCAGTGAAATGACCACTAAAGTTTGATCGTTGCGAAGGTGTTTTTTTACGATGAGTAATATACCAATTGTAATGACTGCAACAATTAGAAAGTATAGCGGCACATTGTGAACCGGCAGGGTCTCCATATTTTTTATGGATAGATGTCCACCATAAATCTGTTGGTCACGAAGAATGCCTGGGCCAAAATATTTCACACCCATTGGTTTGGCTGTAGGTGTGCCATAGCAACATCCGGCCATCATGCATCCAACACGCTGAACGAGCATAACTGCCGGCAGAAAAAAGGCGAAAGCGCCCCAAACCGGGGGTTTAAACTTGAGGGCTTTGACGATAAGGATTAAACCAAAAACACTCAGAATTAAAGCACCAATTCCGGTTTTGCCACCGGTAGAAATTAAATCTCCCGTCGTGAAAAAGTGCTTCCAATCCTCCGGACGAAAGGCACCTAATTTACTGCCAAGGATAAGAAAGAAAGTAGTGTAGGCGCTGATAATGAGCCACGAAGATAATGGGAAATTTTTTTTGTAACCCTGAAAAATAAATATGCACAACCCGATCGTAAAAGCAATTTGGTACAAAGTGGGATACCATTTAGCGGCGGAGGTCAGATCGACCAATAAGTGGCCTTCTTTTATGTCAATAGATTGAAATAAAGTAAAGATTTCCATTTTTCATTGCTTTGAAAATACAAATGTAATGAAAAAATTACGTTTGAAATTTTTTTATTTATTGGAGCTTTTAAAAGTAGATGAAATCGAAATTTTTTATATGAGTCCACTCTAAAAAGGATGATTTCAATCAAAATCGACGCGGAGGGGATTTTTGAACCGGAGCTAACCATTTGTTAGTGAGGATTCAAAAATCTGCCGACAAGGAAGATTTTGGCAGAAAGGGACTTTTTTGAGCAGACTCTATATTTATAATCAAGGAAGGGTATTGTCAATTTTTTTTATACAAAAGGCTAAGAGTTTCGTATTCGCTACTCATTTTGTGATGTTTGTTTTTTTTATAAGGCGCCATTGGAACACAGAAATTCCGGGTTGATAAACCTTATTTTTGTACCCTTGGATTTCATTACCTTTGCACCATAATAATACTTAATGACATTTAAAGATTTAGCAATCGCGGCACCGATACTGTCCGCGCTCGAGAAAAAGGGGTACACTTCGCCTACCCCCATACAAGAACAGGCGATTCCCATACTATTAGCGGGAAAAGATTTGATGGGTTGTGCGCAAACAGGTACCGGGAAAACCGCTGCTTTTGCAATACCCATTATTCAGCATTTGCACAACGATCCACATCGGAGCAAACAAAAGCGCGTCATTAAAGCCCTTGTCGTGACACCTACTCGGGAATTGGCGATACAGATTCAAGAAAACTTTACGGAGTATGGCGCCTTTGCCAATATTCGCACTGCTGTTGTTTTCGGTGGTGTGAAACAAAACGCGCAAGTAAACACCCTTCAAAATGGGATCGACGTTCTCATTGCAACACCTGGCCGACTTTTAGATTTAATGAATCAGGGGTATATTTCGCTGCGCGAGGTGGCGTATTTTGTGTTGGATGAGGCCGATCAAATGCTCGATATGGGCTTTATCAACGACATCAAAAAACTACTGACCAAACTGCCGAAACAGCGACAATCACTTTTTTTCTCGGCCACCATGCCTGCCACAATTGTCAAGTTGTCTAATGAAATTTTGGGAGACTATGAGCGCGTGACCATCCAACCCCAACAAACTACTGCAGAACGGGTGGGACAGGGTTTGTTTTTCGTCAATAAATCGGATAAACAAGAACTGCTTTCACACCTTATAAAGACCAGAAAACCTTCATCTGTGTTGGTTTTTACAAGAACCAAACACGGCGCAGATAAGGTGGTTAAATACCTAAGCAGTGTGCATATAACGGCGGCTGCCATCCACGGAAACAAAAGCCAAAACAATCGTCAAGTGGCATTATCCGCTTTTAAGGATGGTAAAATTAAAGTGCTGATTGCGACCGATATTGCTGCCCGTGGGATTGATGTTTCAGAATTGGAGTTGGTCATCAATTACGATTTACCCAATGTGCCGGAGACTTATGTCCACCGAATAGGACGCACAGGAAGGGCAAGCGCCAGTGGCACTTCGCTTTCATTTTGTGATGGTGAAGAAAAACCGTATTTGAAAGACATAGAGAAACTGATCCAACAAAAAATCCCCGTACTCGAACACCCCTTTGCAGATGCATTCGTGGAAAAACCTGCCATTCCAGCAAAAAAAACGCGCCATGCACCCCGCAAAGGAGAAAAACCTAAAAACCCAAAATGGCGCGGTGGACGCAGAGATTCGAGAAAGTAGGGTTGGGTTAGATTTGGGTGATGCCCAGGGACATTATTTAGGTTGCTTTTCCCCAGGGTAAAGTTTAGGACAAACATTTTAGTTTGATTTGAGCCACGAGGGAGGGAGGAAGTATTTTTTGATTAGGATTTGGTGGGTACTTGATTGCCATGCTTTTTTATTCATCAAATACTGATTCTAATGGTTCTCTATAGGTATTGAAATGTAAGCTTGCGATAAAATCATCCAAATTTTTTCTTGTCGATTTAGAGAACCCTGTTAATGGTCTTTCGTATTCAGTTCCTTCATCCATTATGTTTTGATGCATGGCAGGGATTTTTAAGGACGAAATCAAATAGTTGCACAATAGACATACATCTACTTGAGCTACAATAGAATCTTTTAAGTAATATATGACTGCAAAATGAGGGTCAAAGCAAGCTGCGGTTGAATGTCCGTAAGCATCTTTCATAGAAATGATTTTTTCAAATCTCTTTATTTGAAGAGAGTCTAAGATTACTTGGTTATCTAACCGGCTGCGTTCTCCAGTTAGAACTTTGTCGATTGTTCTCATTCCATTTCCGTTGAATTCAAAAGCAACTACTTTGTCGTAATTCAATCCATTAAAAGGATTCTCCTGGGCAAAAATGCTTAAGCTGCATGATAATATTATTGTGATGAATGCATTTTTCATTTATTCAAGATTGTTTTTAGTTGTCGAATTTAACCCAAACGTCGTTTGTTCTCCTGCGTGCCAAACAACGTTAAACAAGAAATTCTGACGGGTATTGGACTTCTTATCGGTCAATAAACGTAAACCTGTCAATGTCAAATTTACCATCAAAATGCCAAACGTCCAATCGTATAGTAAAGGGCTCTTTTGGTAATGCCAAATGGGATAGTTGGAAGCCTTTCACTGCCTTTTTCAAAATTGCTAAACACTTTTCATCTTCATAATCAGTCTCTTCCATATCTTCAATTGAAACTTTTTTTAATCTCCCTTTTCTGTTATAGTGGAAAATGTAGGTCCAATCACAATCCAAATTCAACCATGCTGATGAATCGACTACAACATCTAAATATTCCCCCAATGAATCTACAATAAATTCTTTTACTTTTTTGATTTTGTCTTGATTTTCGTAGTATTCTAACTGATCTACATTTGGCTGAATTATTTCTGAGATGACTACACCATTTTTGTAATCAATGACCCAATATTTTTCATAAAGCGGGTAATAGCATGAGTAGCAATAGCGACTTTCGCCAATTGGAAGTGACATTTTTTTTGAATACCATGAAGCAAACATCCTTCCTTCAAAAACTGTATGCTTGGCTAGATGATCGGCATTTGAACAGAAGAAAGATCCATTGATTACCTTGATTAGGAACAAGCTGTCATTTTCCAATTTCCAATGGGCCCAATATCCTCTGTGTAGCGCCGAACTAATACAGGTTTTGTCTTGATACTGTTTTTCTAGCCCAGAATCATACAAAGGAGAAAATCTCAGAAAAAAGGTGTCGGATTCAATTATTATTATATCCTTAATTTGTTCTGTTGCTTTGAGGTTATAGACGCAAAACAGGGTGAGAAGAATTAGCGCAGTTTTCTTCATTTTTATTATTGTCAATGGCTGTTTACATAAAACCACAAATTTAATACATATCCATCTTTATTTAGTGGCTGTCTATATAGGGGTCGACAACTGGGGTGTGATCGGTTGAAAATCAGGTCACATCATTTGTTCATTTGTCCTAATTTTTCAATTTTCCTCAACCATTTTATTCTAAAAGCTTCTTTTGAAAGGCGTATGGGGCCGATTGTGGTAATGCTCACTTTTTTTACACCAATGAAATGCAACGTTCCTTTTTTTATTGCATTGTGACTAGGGTTTCCATAAATCCATTTGTAATACCAAGCAGGTTGGTCTAGTGTGCAAATTATTCTTGCAGTTTTCCCGGTAAATAATTTGTCGCTAAATAATGAATTTTCTCTTTTATTAAAAGCAAATCCGGGAAGTAAAACACGGTCTAAAAATCCTTTCATTATTGCTGGCACAGAACTCCACCAAACAGGATAAATCCAAACGAAATGGTCAGCCCATTTTAATTTGGCTTGAGCGTCTAATAAATCTGGTTCTAGTTCTGTTCGCTTTCGATATCCAAATTGTAGGTTTGGGTTAAAATTCAATTCTCGGATATTAATTTCTTTTACTTCAGCATGCGATTTTTCAACACCTTTTTTATACGCTTCCGAAAGTCCAAAACAGAAACTTTCCAGGTCAGGATGACCATTTATTATTAGTACCTTTTTCATATAGTTAAAAATATTTTTTGATTTTTATTTCAAATTGGTTGGATGTTAAATTTTGGGTTTTGAAGAATTTGTAAAAAACAAAACAAGTGGGAGTTGTTAAATAGACTGTGCATATTATGAAAGTGGCTACACCACTAAAAATAGCTGCGGTTTGAATGCCTATTTCTCCTACAAATGAAGTGAAATTTTCAAGATGCTCGATAAAATAAATTTGAACTTGCATTGCGTATTCGTAAAAACGAATTGAAAGTTCATAGAGTAACCAAGTTGGATAAAACCATTTCCTTACTGGTTCCCATCTTTGCCCAAAAATAGATTTTAGTTGTTTGTCTTTTTCTTCCATATTTTAAAATTTTATGCAAAACTCTAATAAATGGAAGTGTTATCATTTGATATAGATCAAATTCGTCTTTTGGGATTTCTTATTCTACTCAAGGTTTCTAGCGTAATTCCTAAATATGAAGCAATATGGGTAAGGGGAATACGATTGGTGATATCGGGATATACGCTTAATAGATGTAGATATCTTTCCTCGGCTTTGTTAAATTGAATTGTGAACAATCTTTCACAGAGCCCCAGCATGGTTTCAGTTACTACTTTACTTATAAAACGTTCAAAGTCATGGTGTTTGTTGGCAAGTTTATCCACCGTTTCTTTTGAAAATTCAATAACTATTGAATCTTCAATAAACTCAACATAATGGTGACTTGGTTTTTCACTAAAAAAGCTTACAATAGGTGCCATAAACTGATTTTCAAAAGTAAACCAATCTGATATGTCTTTTCCGTCTTTCAAATAATATGCTCTTGAACAACCTTCTATAATTAAAAAAGCCTTTTTGGCGAATTGTCCTTCACGAACGAAAATATCCCCTTTCATGTAAGTTTGAACTTTTGAATGGTTAATGAATTCTGCTTGACATTCAAAGGATAATGGCGAATAAATTTCTCCTATTTCATTTAATATTTTTTCCGCATTCATTTTTTAATAGACTGATATTTATTAGTTTTATTCACTTTTGTTTTCGCCAACCTAAAGCAAAAGAGATTTTGTTGCACTTTTAAGGATACGAGTTCCGTTTTTATCCGCACTAACACCTAATTTTCCAATTTTGTTTTGGGGGTATTGAGGGTTGAGAAAAGATTTTAAATGGGATGATCATTTTTTTAATCTTTTATTTAACCACGATCTTTCGCTTCTCCTCCCTATTTTTATCATTGATGAGCTTCAAAACATACACTCCGGATGGCAGTTGGCCTACGCCGATGTTTAAACCGTTTTCGCCTGGTGAAAAGGTATGTGTTTGGTGGTAAACTGTGCGACCGTCCATGGAGACTAAGCTAATTTCTGTTGTGAAGGTGTGATCGGCCTGATAACTCATTTTGAATACATCGGAACAAGGATTGGGATGCACAGTGAACCGCTCTTCACTTTGGGTTTTTTCATCTAAGCCCAATTTTGTCCAGGGGCTTGAAACAATGGTGAAATATTCCCCTCTGTTGTTGTATTGATTGTGGTACAATAAAAACCCTGCTCTTTTTGTGTCTCCCCATACATGTCGCCAAAACCCATCGAAATGGTGTTGAAGTGAAGCATCATAAATCACGCTATTCTCGCGACTTTTATTCCAGCGAAATATCATATTGAGGTGGTGGTCTTCTATAGAACCGTTTGGTTTGATTTGCCAGCTCATATTCAGGTAGTGACCTTCTATGTCGTTTTGAGAAACGTTATATACTGAATCGAGTACACGAACAGAAAAGGTGTCCCCAAGATATGTGGTTAAATCAACGCTGTTTAATGCCTCTATTCCCACTGGAAAAGTGGTTTCAACGTTTTCTGGTACACTGAGTTTTAAAAAACCATTTCCGGATGTTCGAACAAAACTCTCTCGGTTATACAGATGGATTTGTTCGCTTGTCAAATTATATCCATTTAGATTCAACAGTTTTTTGCTGTGATTGAAGTTTATAAATTCTACAGAAGTGTTTTGATTTAAATGCAAGTTATTTTCGGCACTTGGAGAAAATAAAATCCGTGCATGCTGCGGTGGCACTTGATTGTTTGACCAGTTTGAGGCCACATTCCAATTGGAGTTGTTTGTGCCCTCCCAAACGAATTGATTGGAGTAAACCCTAAAGTTACGTCTTGGTTCGTTCGAAAATATATTGTTAGTAATACTACCTCCAATAAATATGCGATCATACCCAAACGCAAAGTCAAAAACTGTGTTTTTTACCTCAAACCAAGGAACCAAATTGCCGGTGGAAGTATCTAATCTTGCAACACCGCGATCATCAGAAGAAAGCGTTGACAACATGCTGCCACAAACCACTAAATCGCCTTCGTAATAATCAACTTTATGACCATGCCCCATGTCGTAATCAATAATCCGAATTGGACTTAGCTGCATACTTCCGAGCGAAAAAACGGCCAGCATATTTCGAATTTCACTCCCAAATGACACATTAAAGTGTCCAGTTACATACAACTTATTGTCAATCACTTTTGCATCAAATAGACAGTAAAATGAATTGGGGTTGTCCAATGGATTAGCCGTACTGATGGATTTACTCGACTTGTCAAAAATGGCCAAACCCGTTCGGTTTTGATTATCGATTTGTGTAAAACACCCAGCTACCATAATCTCAACATCACTAGACGTGATGGCATGTATCTCATCATTGGGTTCGGGATTCCATGAACTCAATGATTGTGTTGCAAGGTCAAATGCAGCTAAATTTTTATGAGGCACTCCATTGATGGTGTCAAAAGCACCGCCTACATACAAGGTATCGTCAACTACGTGAAGCGCATGTATTTCCCCATTAATTATGGGTTGCCAACTCAATACCGAGTCGTTTTGAGGATCGTATATTAACAAATTGTGCTGCGCAGCGCCGTTGACATTGTTGAATTGGCCACCTACATAAAGTAAATCATTATGTTCAAGAATGGTATTAACCCTTACATGAACCCCGGTAATAGATACATTAAGGTCAATGGGCAGCTTTGTTTCCAAATCAAATGCTGAAAAGTATGGTGTTCCTAATTGTGGTTTAAAAGGTAGTGGAATTGTATTGGAAATGCCAATTTTATCTTCATAAACATCAAACCTTGCGGGAAACATTCTGTTGTCAAAATGCCCTTCTGCCTGAAAATCATTTAAATACAAACAGCCTATACCTGAAGTTTGCTGACCGTTTATCGAATTGAAATTCCCCATGAAGTATATTTTGTTGTTGCTATACTTCATGAGTCCAACCCCTGCAAAGGTATTTCCAGAAACTGTAACGCCCATTGGCACAACCGTTTCAGTAGAGAGGTTTATACAGGCTATATGACCGGCTGGTATGTTGTTCACTTCTGTGAAATTACCGGCTATAAAAAGGCTGTCACCAACAACCAACATGTGAAATACATCGTCCCCTCCGGTAAATGAAGGATTAAAGGAATTTACCACAGTGTCTCCTTTATCAAATGATGCAAAGTTGCTTCGTTGTTGCCCACCAACTGAACTAAAATTACCGGCAATAAAAAAGCGTTCATGTACATCACAGTATTCCATATTGGTAACAAAACCCTCAACGTCTATCTTCCACGGCAGCAATGCCCCTGTAACTTTATCAACCGCTGCGATTGAAGTTCTCTTCTGACCCTCTACGTAATTAAACGTTCCATTAATATAAATCTCATCATCGGTAAAGGTCATATCCCAGATACTATCACCGGCAACATCGATGCTGAAGTTTGTAAGTGTATGGGTTGTCAAATCTACAGCGGCAATTCCATTTCTAGGCTGACCATCTGCTTCTGTAAACACGCCGACGATATACAATTTATCATCGTTTTTAAACAATCGATTTACAATAGAAAATCTTGGACTAGATAAATTTAGAGTCCAATTACTCAACTTACCATTTTTATCAATTTTCGTAACACCGTATCGAGTTTCGTTATTCACTAAAACAAGACCAGAACCAACATACCAGCCACCTTCACCATCGGAAACGATATCTACTGAACTATTTCGGGTTTTTGGGAAGTCATCAATTAATCGTTTTCCTTTAAAATCAAAAGCATGCATAATCCCGGCTGAGTCATTTACATCAACAAATGGACCATGACTTCCCCCAATAAAAAGCATGCTCTGACTGGAATCTATATGAAGTGCATTGATGCGACTAGTGGTAGAATGCCATTGGGTTTCTAATGTAAGTGTCTGTGCGTGCCCTTGAGAACATAAGAGAAATGAAAAAACAAGCGTAAACAATTCTACCTTCAAAGACAACAAAGCAGGAAAAACATTGAATTGATGCATTTCTATAATATCATTTTTTTTCATTTTCAGTGTGTTTTTTTTAGTTCACTTTTTAAAGCACCCTTAGCGAAAAGCATTTTCGGACTTTTTTGCGACTACATATAAAAACGCAATACGCTTATTAAAAAAGATGTGCCTTTATTTGACTGTGTAAATGTATGAAATAAATTTTAATCAAAATCGATTAATATTAAATCTTAAAACCAAGATGCACATTCTTTTAAATAATTGTTGAGTCTGCTCAAAAATGCAACATCCAACCAAGATCATGGATTTTATCAAAATGGAATTTTCGCAAATACATGGACGCGGAATTTGCTCAACTACTTTCCAAAATTGAGTCCACTCTAAAAAGGATAATTTCAATCAAAATCTACCGACAAGGAAGATTTTGGCAGAAAGGGGCTTTTTAGAGCAGACTCATTGTTTATTTCCTGATATTCTTTGTTAGTGAGTCTGCCTTTCTTTTCACATTCAAAACCTTTACTTACCGCTCGATAGGTCAGAAACCTATCGGAAAAATTCATCCTTTATCGGAAATTTATCGGAAAAACATACTTTGTAGATTTTTTATCCCCCTGCTTTATAAGTAAATTCTTTTGGACCAGTTCTGACAAATCATACCGGGTAGTTCGGTCTGTTACAGCATATTTTTTCATATATTCTGAACGGTTTCTATTTTCTTTTTGCAGGATCTTGTTTCGTTCCAAAAACAGAGAGAATCTGTATTGAGTCCACTACAATCCTGTAGTACATTGTATTGTTTTTAATCACCACCGCTTTCCGAATCTTTTTAACCTTGTTGTAAACCGGAAAAATTTCGGGATGTCGTGATATAATCTCAACAGTATGATCTACGGCATTAGCGAATTGAATCAATTCATTCTCTGTCCAGTTTTCTTCTAAGTGCTTAACCGTGTCCGATAATTCAGATAGCGCATGGTCTGTCCACCGAATTTTATAGCCACTTGCCATATATCTTTCTGGCTTGATCGTGATCATTTAGCTTACCAGCATCAGCATCTTCGATGCCCTTATTGATTGATTCTTTTTCAAGAGCAGATAAACGCTCCCAGTGATCTTCCTTTTCATTGTTCCGAATGGCCAGTACTTTCTTTAGGATACTTGGGTTATCAATGGTCGAAAGCCATTGAATCAATTCAAGTTTTGTCGTATGTAGGTTCATTTCCATAGATCTAAATTATGAATCTTATCGGATTCTATGTTCAATTGTTGCCCAACTTAAAGCGATTTACCTTAAGTTTTCCATGCAAATATACCCTTCAGGGAATAAATCTCCGTTTGGTTTAAAGAATTTAATTCAATGATGGAGGAAAACTAAAGATAAATCGGAGCTTTTCTAAGCCTTCGGACGGCATAATGGGTAAAGTATTCTCGCAGGCCTTTCCTTTTTTCTTGCACAATGCTTTTGGTTGTGTGTAAACAAGCCTGTTTTGACTGGACGTGGAATTTGCTCCAACTACTTTCCAAAATTTAGGTGTTGACTTACAAATGCCTTTGCCGTTGAG
>JAFIEY010000141.1 GCA_020832345.1 Cryomorphaceae bacterium
GAGACGATTTTACCACCAATTGTACAGCCTGTGGATCAAGCCATATTTCAATAAATGTTGTTCCCGAAGAGAATAGAGGGGGGGCAATTAACGTTCGTCTTATTGTTACAATTGTTTCTGTAATCATTTTAATTTCTTCTGCAACATTTTTATATCTTTATTTTAAACCAAACCCTACCGTTATTTCAAATGAAGAATACGATGAAGTTATAGGTCATACTTTGCTTGTAAGTCAATTTGAAAATAATGCTTTTCAATTACAAATTTTAGACGAGGAGAATAAATCGATACCTCCATCTGAGATATTACGTGTACGGAATCTTTCTAAGAGTACCGATATGACTTATGATAGAGCTTCTGGGAGTTTTTACCCTTGTTTAGCAGACTTAACGCGAAATGCTACAATTGAAGTAACGTATAATTTTAATGGAGAACGTAAAGTTATCATTACAACACACGACATTACTTTTCCTGAAGGTATTAATCCAAATAGTTTAGCTGTTTGTGCATTTAGTCTTGACCCTAGTGAAATAATTATAAAGGGCGTTGACATGCAAAAATGCACATTTGAAATTGGTATTAATAGTGAATTTTCATCAATTAATGAATCGTCTGATTTTTTGTTTTCTGCAACTGGAAAAAACGGGCCTTACCAAAAAAGTTCAGTTTTTGATATTGAAAGAATTAGAGCTAGAAATAGTGGTTACGATATTTGGGTAATTGGAAAAAGCGATACGGTAAGTTATTTAAGAAACGGTGATCGTATCCCGAATTGCACTAAGAACAAAGAAGTTTTGGCCTCTAAAATCCCAGAAATTAAAAAAACGGTTGAATACTTTGCCCAAAACCCAGACAAAGGCATAGAGTTCTCCAAAAGATTGAGTAAACTAGATCCACCACAGATAAATTTTTATTTAAATAACCAGTCGGTGTCTCTTTCTTCATTAATAAATCAAATGGAAAATTTGTTTTTTGATGATAATGCTAAATTTAAAGTTGACCTTGTTGAAGAGAAAAACAGACAAGTGAACATTAGAATCAGAAAAATCAACTAAAAACATGAAAACCTTTATTGCATTAACTTTTATTTTGGCAACTTTTTTTTCGGGAGCAGATAGATTCAATCCTGCTAGTGAAAACGATCGCTTGAATGTGATTGTCTATATAGATGGTTATGCCCTTCAAAATACCGGCTTTACAGTGTCTGAACTATTAGATGCTGAGTACTTAGGACTAGCTCTTACTAAAAGTAAAGTTATGGGTATAATCTCGAATGGGCTTGAACCGATCGTTTTTAATGATTTTCAGTCTCTAAAGCGTGAGTTATCGCTAATATTAAATCAAGATATGCCGTATCAACTCCAGCAATTTTGGAAAGATGATGTGAAATTATTAGCAGATAAGTTTAATAATCAAGGTGATGTGGTAATTATTTTAACGAGTACGGGGCAATTCGAGAATTCTAATGATTTCTTTGTACATTTATCCAATATTATGCAAATAGCTTTATTAAAAGAAAGTAAAACAAGCTTGCGAAGCCAGATTCATGTATTTGGTAGAAACCTTAGTGAAGAAAAAGTCTTCGAGTCGGTTTCAGTTTATTTTCATTAGAGTCAATGGATTGTTTGTCAAATGCATAAAATATTGTTTTGCCTTCCTAAATAATAAAAGTGCTTTATTGCCTTAAAATAATAATTTTTACAATATGAAAAAATCAGTTTATTTTCTTTTAGTCTGTTTTTTTGCTTTAAACGCAACAGCAAATGTTAAATTTAATGCTGACAAGTTGGCTCTAAAGCCCACGGAATTTCATGATAATCCTCGCAGCACGCTAATGGATAGTCTTTATTCTGGACGATTGCTAATCGAAGACTTAAGTTACGACAATTCTCGATTTATTTGGATCGTTTATAGCGATAGGGCAAAAAACGCTTATTATTCTGATTTTAGTTTTTCAAGAAAGGCTGGCGAGCTCGACTTCATGGAGCCACTTTATATCAAAGAAGTTAGAGGTTCTTCTGTTAGGGTTTCAGCTTTACAGCGGCAAAATAGTACAGGCGGCTTTGATATGGATGTGGATTTGGGTTGGGTATCAGTTCAGTCATTGGTATTGAACAATAAGACTTTAATCAATGATAGGGGGTTTACTAAGAAATCTATGACTCTAGTAAGTATTTCTGAAAATTTTTCTCAACGGGAAATAAGGAGTCTTAGAGAAAGTAGTGAGTATGATTTGTATTATGATCCTTCATTAAAAATACGAAAAGGAGCAGAAGGTCGCTTTGTAATTCGTTACTACTTAAAAGAGTTTCAGGGATCTGTACTTCTCTCAACTATTGATAATATTGAAAGGAAGGGGGAATTAGAAAACAAGGTAAGTGGATGGATTCAAAAAAGCAAGACTACCGATTGGGACACTAGGGTGTGTTTAGAGCCAACAACTAGTCCTAGTGCAGTTAGGTTATATGATAATCGAGAGATACCACTATTTAGAAGCAAAAACCATCTAACTCAGTTTTTACAAAGAGGGGGCTCTACTATTGAGTATAGCATTCACCCTCGCGTTAAACTTGATGGTAATCGCAAACATCCAGGTGAAATGCGAATGCCAATTTTAAATTATGATGAAAGTTTAGATATTTATGAAGTAGCCACATTTTTATCACTAAATCAAGTTGACGGAAATCGATTTGCTGTTGCTAATGAAGCGCTTGAAAGCTTTAAAAAGAAACAAAAGAATTTTAATATCATATTTATTGTAGATGCTACGAACAGTATGGATCCTTATTTACGTTCGGTAGGAAAGAGTATTCAACGAATTATTGATAATAAAGATGGATTCAACGACGAAGATATATCGGTTCGTTTTGGTTTGATCGTGTATCGTGATTATCCTGACGGTGAAGATGCTTTGGTTGTTGAGCCATTGACAAACGATCATCAGCGAATTAAAATAGCTATAGACCGAACAGAAGCTAAAAGTATTGCTGTGCCAAGGGCAGAAGCTGTATATCATGGAATCGTTGAAGGTCTAAAAAAAATGAACCCTCCTAGTGATGAAAGTAATATTGTTGTTTTAGTTGGTGACTGCGGCAACCATGAAGATGACCCTAAAGGATATACGGTGAATGACGTGGTTCAAACACTTAATAATTTCAAAGCAAATTTGATTGTTTTTCAAGTAGCAAATGGCGATAATGTTGAATACATAAAATTTCAGAGCGATGCTAGAAGAAAGTTAAGGGAAATAGGAAGGTTACGAGTTGATGGAGGGCAAACAGAAGATATTAGAGTTAGGTTGGAAACCGCTAAACTAAATTTGCGAAATACTAATTTTCTATCTGTTATGCGTGATGGTGATGACGTCTCACACCTTCATGTTTTTGGGAGATATACTTATGCCAGTGAAGGCGAAACTATGAATCCGACTCTTTTAGAGGAAAATATTAGAGACGCTACCACTGCCTATATATCTGCTGTACGAGCTAAAATTAATGAATATGAAACTATTCAAAACAGAGGAGTTCGAAAATCAACAGATTTCCAGGGTAAACAGATTGATGAATATAGTTTGCGAAGACTTTGCGAAGATTTACATGAAACGGATCCCAGTATAAAAATGAATGAGTGTATTGAAATATTTTCAAACTTTGGAGATATTTCTTTACGCGCCTATCTATCCATGAAAACACATGGCCAAGTATTACCCGCTTTTGATTATGTAGTTTTCTTATCTCAATCAGAATTAAGTCAATTGGCTGAGTCGTATCAGCGATTATCGGATCAAACAGCAAGATATAGTGAGAAAATTCAAAAATTATATGAAGCCTTACTGGACCAAACTTTAGCAAAAACTGGCGATATGACATCCTTTAGCATGGAAGAGAAAGTTAATCAAATGACGCTCAATCAGATTTGGAATAAACTGTTTAATCTTCCTTTTGATGGAAATAATATTTACGGTAATCTCGGTAATACTAAGCTTGGCGACATACTTATTTTGAAAGATAATGACAGGAAGTATCTAGAAGCATTTATTAGAAATAATTTTGAAAATATGCGGTTTAATCCAAGCCGTTTTTCCAATCATCACTTTGACCTCAATGGTACTAGGTTCTATTGGATTCCTCTAGCTGAATTACCAGGGAACGCCTAATCTATTACGAAATGAATTTATTTGAAATTAAAAAAGTGTTTTGTCAATACCCAAAGTCGGATAGCCCAGTTTTGTTTATTGATGAAATGAGTATCCAAAGAGGAGAGATCGTTTTTTTTGTGGGTGAATCAGGAGTGGGTAAAAGTACCGTTCTCGAAACATTGGGTTTAATGAATAACACCTTGGTTCACGATGATGGCTCTTCTTTTAAATTCTTTGAGCGCGAAAACAAAACAATAGATTTTTTTCAGCTTTGGAAGAAAAATAAATCCAGCCTTTCGGATTTTAGGAAAAGACACTTAAGTTTTATATTTCAAGAAACAAATTTATTCAATAACCTTTCAGCCTATGATAATGTACTTATTTCACAACTGCTACAAGGCCAAGAAGTGTTTAAAGCAAAAGAGTTGGTAAACAGCTACCTGAATATGATTTTTAAAGAAGAAACCGTAAACGAAATTGTTGCGGGAAAGGAAATTCAGAAATTATCAGGTGGACAAAGACAAAGACTTGCATTCTTAAGAGCTGTTTCTGTTAATTTCTCCGTGCTATTTGCAGATGAGCCAACAGGTAATCTCGACATAAACAATGCAAATAAGCTTATTCAGTTTTTAGTAAATCAATGTAGAAATGAAAATAAAACGGTAGTAATCGTTACCCACGATATCACATTGGCTGCAAAATACGGCACCAAAATATTTTGTATTGAAAAGGAAAATGTTAATGGCAAGCAAATGGGGGTTATTAATGTTTCTAATTGTTTTTTGAAGAAAGAAAACAATGAGTTATGG
>JAFIEY010000001.1 GCA_020832345.1 Cryomorphaceae bacterium
AGTTTTGGGTGGGTTGGTTTCGGGAATGGGGTTGGGTTCGGTTTGGATTGTGGATGTTATTTGCGGGGGCTGAGGGCTGAGGGCTGAGGGCTGGGGTTGTTTTTCGGGAATTGGGGTTGGGTGGGGTTTGGATTGTGGATGTTATTTGCGGAGGCTGGGGGCTGAGGGCTGAGGTTGGTTTTGGGAATGTGGGTTGGGTGCGGTTTGGATTGTGGAGGTTATTTGCGGGGTCGGAGGTCGGAGGTCGGGGGTTGGTTTCGGGAATTGTCTAGTGCAAGGTTGGTGTCTTTTCTCCTTTCCCCCAGGTTAAAACCTGGGGCAATTATTTCGGTCGCTCCTATGGAGCTAGTAGGTGTGTCTCTGTTTGTGGCGTTATTATAATCATCAACACACCTACGGGGTTGATTCTGTGTGTGGTGAAATTGCCATAAAAACGACGACCAAATGGTTTCTGTTTCTCGAAACCTCCACGAATACCGAAAATAGTTCGGTCTCAAAACGACTAAACACCTAAACGACTCAACGCCTAAACCTTAACCCCATTACCCAAAAACTCCCGGCCTCACGAAAACTCCACGAATACCGAAAAAGGTTCGGTCTCAAACATTCATCATTTCTTAATCCTTCCCGTCTTTTTATCATACCCGTACGGACAGTGCTTACAACCACTTTTGCAGCAATAACCACGCTTTAAATGATACTTTTCGGTAAAAACTATGTATCCCTCCGGGGAGCAATAGAAATCTTCCGGGGCCAAACGTTTCATGATCGGTAGTGATTTTCATCATCTTCGAGCATACTCAAATAACTTTCGTAGCGAGATATGGGCAACTCATGGTTTTCCAATGCTGATTTTACCGCACACTTAGGTTCGTTCAAGTGGGTGCAGTTATGAAACTGACAATTGGATTTTATGGCAAAAAACTCGGGGAAGTAATCAGATATTTCTTCCTTATCCATATCGATAAGACCAAAACCTTTGATGCCTGGACTATCGACCACCGCACCTCCATTATTGGGTAAAAAAACCATTTGGGCAAAGGTTGTGGTGTGCTGCCCTTTTTGATGGGTCGTCGATATATCCCCAGTCTTTAAATTCACCAAAGGGTCTATGGCGTTGATGAGACTTGATTTCCCAACCCCCGAATGTCCTCCGAGCAAACTGACTTTATCGCGCAGCAATCCGGCCAGGGCATCGAGGCCTTGTCGGGTTTCCACCGAAGTTTGCAGCGTTTGGTATCCGGCGGATTTATACACCACCTCCAAATAGGCCACCTCGTCCATGAGATCTGTTTCGTACAGGTCGGTTTTATTAAATACCACAATGGCGGGAATTCCGTAGGCCTCGCAACTCACTAAAAACCGATCCATGAATCCGCAACTGGTTTTGGGTTGGGTAAGGGTAACCACCAGAACTGCCTGATCAATATTGGCCGCAATAACGTGTTTGTGGTGAGAAAGATTGACGGATTTGCGAACCAAATAATTCCTTCGCTCGGCAATCTCTTCCACCCGCCACTCACCGCGTTGGTCTTTTGAAACAGCCACTTCGTCTCCAACCGCCACCGGATTGGTTGAGCGAAGTCCTTTTATCCGAAACTTTCCGGGTACTCTACAGTCCACAATTTCTCCGTCATCAGAAAATCGAATTTCACACCGACTTCCGGTTGATTTTACCACAATGGCCTTGCGCGTGATCCCCATTAGATTTCTTCAAATGATTTAAGTGGCAACCAACCTACATTTCCATTGGCCAACTTAATTTTACACCAATCCTCATACTGTTCGAGAATTTCCATTTTCATGCCGGCGTGGATAATAAAAATATCCTCTCCCTTTTGAGAAGGAGCCGATTTCACCGGACTGGCATCGACCAATAAAACAGCATATCTTTCGGAGTCAATAGATTGACGCCCAAAAGCAGCAATCATGGTGGAAAAGCAAAATAGTAAACTGAAAACCAAACCCCAAACGCCGAGTAAAAACGGAATTTTGTCACTTAAAAACAACAACCAAAATATCAGCGCCATTACGGCGGTGACAAGACTAATAATCGCCCAGGTATTGGTGGAAAACATTTGCAAAAAGCCCCGGTAAAAGCGTTTAAACCAAAATTCTTCTTTTTCCTCAATTTTGTCGATGGCTGCCGAACGGGCAAATTGCAAGTTAAAAGCAATATCATCATCCTTGGGGGCCAAACGCAATGCACGTTCGTAAAAGAGTATGGCCTTGCCGACATTTTTTAATTTATAATAGGTGTTTCCCAAATTATAATACAGGGTTGGAGAAAAATATCCGGCGTCCAAAACGGCGAGATATTTCTTTTCGGCAGATCCGTATTCACCGGTCTCATAATGTGCGTTGCCCTTTCGCAATAAATCTTCCGGAGACAAATCAGCACTTTTTACTTGTTCAGCTACTTCAATGGTGTCAGCTGTTTGTGCCCCGGCAAATGTTACACCCAGACACAAAATGCATACAATTGAAAACAATTTTTTTATACCCATTGCTGTGCCTTTTTAATGGTTTCTTCAACTTTGGAAATGGATTTTTTCATCGCAGACGGCCCACCGTATTGCAAGGACTCCAATGTGTCAAACACCTCCAACCATTCTTTGGTAAAAGCTTCATCAAAAACTTCTACAGATCTGGCGATTATCGCTTCACGCTGGAATTCACTGCGATCTATTTTTAAACGCGCACTAAAATATCCTTCCATGGCCCGGTGCATGCAGGAAATTTTCTCCTGATCAGATTTTGAATTTCGCGCTTGAGCCAGTAATTTTTCCACTTCTCGTTCGGCTTTTTTCAAACGGGTACCCCTAGCCATACGGTGTTTGAAAAACAAATTCCGAATTAACCAGGATATAGGGAATAAAGCGATAATCAGGGTAAACCAAATCCAAAAACTGCGACGGAGTACAAGCGCCGACTTATCCGTCATCAATGAAAAGTCGGTCGTCTTGATGAACATAATGTCTTTACTGAGAATTCCCACCTGTTCCTTATTCACCGGTTGTAATCCACCGCCGCCCATCACATCAGTTCTGCGGGCATCACCCGAAACCTCAATGGAAATAGGTTCGGTTTTTATGGTTTCGTATTTTCGGCTGGCCGGGTTAAAATATGACATGCTGATTGAAGGAATCTCAAAAGTACCGGAATACCTTGGAATCAAAAGGTACTCAGCCGTTTTAGATCCGGTAACCGTATTATCCGCCACCCGTAAACTTTGGGTCGTCTTGGGTTCATAGCTTTCAAATACCGGGGGCAATTCGAATTTGGGAATATCCACCAACCGTATGTTTCCGCTTCCCCTTAGGGTGAGTTTTACCGTTAGCGATTGGTTGGCCTCCAATTCGGTTTTATTTACATCAACGTCCAATGTAAAGCGCCCTACCCCACCGGTAAAATCATCTGGACGAAGATCGACGGGCAAGGGTTTTACGGAAATTCTGGGCAGGGTAATGGTGGTATTATTATCAACCCTTGTGGAGTAATTGCCGAAAAACCAGCTATCGCGTCTTTGCGTGGGTACTGTGGTGGGAATCGTAACGGGAATGCGCTGCGAATCATAAGTGCCAGGCTGTTGCGGAAACAGTAAAAACGATTTGATTACCGCAGTGATGACCTGTTCATTGTCGATAAACTCTCTTTCTTGCCTAACTTGATCAATGGCGATATTCTCCACAATGAATCCCTTAAAGCTGGGCTCCTCCTCAAATCTGGGGTTTTCCACCCCTGATTTGAAATACAATTTGTAATTAACCCGAATGGGCTCACCAACATATACCGTGGTTTTGTTTAAAATGGCTTTAATCCAACTCAGGGTTTTCGCTAATTGTTCTGGGTCATTGGGGTCTGCTTGTTTGGTTCTTCCACTGACCACCTCAATTTCAATGGGGTTTGAAAGTTGCGGAGCGCCCTTTACCATTACCCTGGCCGGACCAAGGGTGAATTTACCCGGATTTTTCGGACGTAAGGCGTAGGACACGGAAAGAGTGGTTTGAAATCCGTGATTGGTCATTGTGCTTTGAATGGACTGATTGGGCCCGGTGAGCACGATGAAGTTTTCATCGAGATTTTCCGGAGGGCGAAAACTTTGTCCCCGATCATTGAGCGTGTAAGTAATGGTTACTTTCTCTTCGGTTCCCACTTTATTAGCACTCGCTTTACCCACAAACCGAATTTCATTTTGAGCAATCACAGGGGATACTAAAAACAAAAACACCCCCAATAGGAGCAGCATGCCCCGCGCCCGGCCTATCCCGTGCGATGAATATTTATTTGTCTTTAGCATTACAATCATGACATAAATTTATTTACCAAGCCTTTTTCTGCGATTGCTCACGTGACTTTTTCTTTTCTTGTTCTTGTAGTTTTTCCTGAACCCTTTGCTCCTCTTCAGCGATCATTTGCATAATTCGCTCGGCATCGGCAGGGTCAAAATTGGGATCGGGTTCTGGCTTTGCTTCTTCCTCATCTTCTTCTTCATCTCCACCGGCAGGACTGTCGTCTTCATCATCCCCGTCCTGCTCATCCTGGTCGTCGTTCTGACTTTCCTCTTCTTCTGAATCGCCGTCTTGATTCTTATTTTCATCCTCATCTCCTTCTTCATCGTTATCGTCTGACTTTGAGTCGCCGTCTTGTTCCTGCGGCGGTGGCTCCATCAATTGACGCATGGCATAAGCTAAATTTGACCTCGTTTCTTCATCTCTAGGATTATTCATCAAAGAATTTTTATAGGCTTCAATGGCCTCCTCATATTTTTCTCTTTCGGCTTGAGTATTGCCAATGTTGTGCAGCGCTTTGGCTTTTAGTTTTTTGTCGTTCGTCATTTCTCCGCTTTGACGATAAGCTTGCAGGGCTTCGTCAAATCTACCCTGACGGTATAGGGCGTTACCCAAATTAAATTGAGCTTCAAAACCTTGAGGGTTGTCCTTTAGCGCTTTTCGATAAGCGATTTCTGCCGCATCAAAGCGCTCGGCCTCAAAGTGTTTATTCCCTTCAGAAATTGCATCGCGGTAGGATTGTGCCCACATAACATTGCTTCCAATTAAAAGGAAAACCACTGCCCACAAAAAGGGCTTGCAACAAAACGTTATACTTCTATTTCTCATCATTCATCGAAGGATTATGTGCATCTTTAATATTTCGCAAACGCTGAATCCAACCTGTCCGTTTTTCAAACAACAACCACTCTATAAAAAGCAGCAATAACCCAACCGTCAGCGGCCATTGGTATTGACTTTCGTAGGTGGTAAAAATCTTGCGCTCGAATTCCGAACGTCCCACACCTGCCAAAACGTCCCGCAAAAATTGCTCCCCGCCTTGAAGCGATTTCAAATAATGATAATCGCCATCGCCAAAGTCGGCGAGTTCTTTAAGAGAGGTTTCCACCAAGGTGCTCACCACGGCCGATCCGGTTTCATCTTTTACATACCCCTCTATGGTGCCGCTTTTTCGTCTTTCCGGTATCAAGCCGCCTCTTTCGGTGCCTACCCCAATGGTAAAAATCCGCACGTCCATTGCCCTCAGTTGATCAATTTTTTCTTTCCAGGAATGATCGTGATCCTCCCCGTCACCAATAACCACCAAAATCCGATCCGAAGGCAGGCTTTCATTATAAAACGTTGCGGCGAGGGAAATCATACTCGAAAAATTGGTGCCCTGGGCAGATATAGCATCCGGGTGGGCATTGCGGAGTTGCATCAACAATGATGACTTATCCGGAGTAAGCGGCACTAAGGGAAATGCTTTTCCCGCAAACCCAATAAGTCCAACCTGATCGTATTTCAAACTGGGAACCATCCGCTTTATTAACTGCTGGGCACGCAATAATCGATTGGGCGGAACATCCTCTACCAACATAGAACGGGACACGTCCAATGCAAATACAATTTGCGCTCCACTTACTTTTTGATTTTCAACCTTTCCACCTTGCTGAGGGTTGGCTGCGGCAAAAATCAGGGCGGCAAGTGCGAGCAACCTAAGCGAGAATTTAATCCACGATTTACTGCGATCAGCTTCAGGAGCCAATCGCCTCAGGGCTGCATAACTTGCAAATTTATTCCGATTCTTTTTGGCCCAATATCCAAGGTAAATTTGTACCAACAATAAAATGGGCAGCAACCAAAGCAGGTGTAACAGGACGGTATGTTCAAAGCGGAAACTCATAAATCAATTGCGCTTTTTAGCCAGGTTTTTCTCAATAATACCTCCACCAAAAACAAACCCAATGCTAACAGCAGAAGTGGGTGTTGCTTTTCTTCAATTTCAATATAATCTATATCCTCCAATTTTATTCTTTCCATTTGGTCAATTTCGTCAAAAATGGAACGTAAAAAGTTGTCATCCGTTGCGCGAAAATACTTTCCACCACAAATTTCTGCAATGGCCTTAAGCAAAGCTTCATCGATTGTAACGGGCAAATTTTTATAGAGTAATTCACCACGAGGTCCAAAGGCATAAGGCGTAGGCGCTGATCCTTTACTCCCCACTCCAATGGTGTAAACGCGAATACCAAATTGTTGCGCCAAATCAGCAGCTGTTAGGGGATCCACCATCCCGCGATTATTTTCTCCATCACTGAGTAAAATGACCACCTTACTCTTGGATTCACTGTTGCGCAATCTGTTAACCGCAGTCGCCAATCCCATACCAATGGCTGTTCCATCCTCCACGAGGTTGAAGGTAACTTCGGAAATATTTTGCAACAACAATGCGTGATTTGTGGTGGGCGGGGTTTTGGTAAAACTCTCTCCGGCATATAAAACCAAACCAATTTTATCCATGGGGCGGTTTTGCACAAATTCCGCAGCAACTCGCTTAGTGGCTTCAAGGCGATCTGGCTTAAAGTCCTTTGCCAACATACTGGTACTAATATCGATCGCCAACATTATTTCGATTCCCTCTCCTCCCCTGGACTTGGTGTTCACATCGCTACTACGAGGCCCCGCTAGGGCAATTATAAGGAGAAGCATTACGAGGGTACGCAAGGCATAAACCACCATCATGGGGTTGAGTTTGCTGCGCAGATTTAGGGGAATGACACTCATTCGCACTTCCGAACGAAAATGTCGTCGGCGCATGAGTAGCCAAGTCCAAACCAGTGGCAATACCAACAACAGCCACAATAATCCCGGATGTTGAAAGTGTATATCAAACATGGGCATCGTCGTTTGAAGGTGGTTTAATTTTTCTTATATACCCCATTACCTCGTTCAGGTATTTTTCCTTACTCGATCTGGCAGGGGTTTGTTTGGCGTATTTGATGAGTTCTGCTTGTTGGAAAAACAATTTCATGGTTTGTAAATCTTGATCGGAAATATCCAAATTATCAAGGCGAACCATCAATTCGTCGAGTGTGGCTTCCATGGCCCGTATTCCCGAAGTACGCTCAATATATTGCCGCAAAATGGTGGTCAGATCCAAAAAGAACAATCCGTATTTTTCCTCTTCCCAAATTTTGGAAGCATCCAAATCGCGCAACTTTTCCATGGCGATTTCCAGGGGAGATTTTTCGATTTCCGGAGGGGCTTTGGTCCGCACTTTTCGCTCGCGAATAAGTTGCCATGCATTATACAATGCCAGTAAAATTGCCGCTATGGTTAAAATCAAAAAGACATAAAAATGCCAGGGTCGGGGCACGCCGAGTACATTTTTAATATCGTACAAATCCATACCCTCTTCTATCATTACCCATTCCACCTCCACAGCTTGAACCTCGGATTCATAAACCTGTCCATCGTATCGCCATTCAATTGGCTCCATAACGTGATAGCCGGTATCAAAGGATGTTACGATTAAGGTTTGATGCAATTCCCTGCGATTTTTACCTTTTTCTACAACCGCTGTATCATTGTCAATGATCACAAAAGTTTGATCTGACCACGGTTCATAATTGGGAAACCGCGCTATTGAATCTTTGTGGATGGTCGCCGTAAAAGTCACGGTAATGGGTTCTCCCAGCCGTATTTCTGTGGTATCCCAAGTCCAAACCGGAATATCCTGGGCAACGGCCATTGTAGCCGAAGTCCACAGCAATAAGAAAATCCACAGTCTTTGCATTTTAGGATTTAATTTTAAAATATTGAACCAACTTTTTCATATATGGTTTCCGAATGTCTAATTCTATTTGACCTGCACCGTACTTTTTGTGAAGGTTTTTGTATTTCTCTACATGTTCACGATAGTAGCGAACAAATGATTTTCGCACTTCTTTACTGGCGGTATTGACCCAAGTATAGTCCCGCATTTCGGGGTCGTACATCTGAACCATACCGATATTTGGCAAATCCTCTTCGGTGGGATCATACAAACGAATGCCGACCAACTCGTATTTGCGGGCCACCACCTTTAATACATCGGCGTAATCCGGACTGACAAAATCGGAAAGCACAAAGACGATGGCGCGTTTTTTTTGTACGTTCAACAAATACGCCAAGGCTGCTTTCACATTTGTTCCTGAGGATTTAGGGGAAAACTCCAGTATTTCGCGAATGATGCGCAATAAGTGGGATTTTCCTTTTCGGGGCGGTATATAGTGTTCGGGGCCTTCGGCAAACAACAGCACCCCGACTTTATCGTTATTGGCCAGTGCAGAAAATGCCAAAGAGGCGCAAACCTCTGCAGCCAACTCACGTTTATAGGCGACATCGGTACCGAAATGGGTAGAGCCGGAAATATCCACCAACAACATCAGGGTGAGTTCGCGTTCTTCCTCAAATACTTTGACGTAGGTCTCGTTGAGCTTTGCCGTTACGTTCCAATCGATGGCCCTAACATCGTCGCCGTATTGATACAAACGCACCTCACTAAAGGTCATTCCTCTTCCCTTAAAAGACGAGTGATACTCCCCCGAAAGCATGTGGTCGGAATTCCTTCGGGCTTTGATTTCTATTTGTCTGACTTTCTTGAGTAAGGTTCTGGTATCCATAGGACTAATTATGGCACTTCAACCTGATTGATAATTTCCTTGAGAATGGCTTCGCTGGTAATTTCTTCGGCTTCAGCTTCGTAGGTCAAACCGATTCTGTGGCGAAGTACATCAAGGGCAACTTCGCGAACATCTTCAGGAATAACAAATGCTCTGCCCTTGATAAAGGCATTTACACGAGCTGCCAGCGCAAGATTGATGCTGCCTCGGGGAGATGCGCCGAAAGAAATCAGCGGAGCAAAGGATGGCAATCGGTAATTTTCGGGCTTACGGGTGGCAGACACAATATCGAGGATGTATTTCTCGATTTTTTCATCTACATAAATTTTGTGTAAACTACCGCGGGCTGTCTTTATTTGATCGAGCGAAACAACAGGTTTTACAGAGATGTTTTCTCCTTTTAATTGTTGTCGAAGCACGATACGTTCGTCTTCCATGTGGGGATAGTTGATGACGACCTTGAGCATAAACCGGTCGGTTTGCGCTTCGGGAAGCGGATACGTTCCTTCCTGGTCGATGGGGTTTTGGGTGGCCAAAACCAAAAACGGATCCGGCAACTTAAACGAGGTATCGCCAATGGTCACTTGCTTTTCCTGCATGGCCTCCAACAGCGCACTTTGAACCTTTGCCGGCGCCCTGTTGATTTCATCTGCCAAAACAAAATTGGCGAAAATTGGCCCCTTCATGGTGGTAAAGGCATTTTTTTGCAGATTGTAAATTTGGGTGCCAATCACGTCGGAAGGCAATAAATCCGGTGTGAATTGAATTCTTGAAAAATCAGCGGAAATAGATTCTGCCAAGGTTTTAATGGCAAGGGTTTTCGCTAGCCCTGGAAGACCCTCCAATAAAATATGACCATTTGCCAGAAGCGCCATCAGCAACCGATCAAACATCTTATGCTGTCCGATGAGCACCTTTGAAACCTCCATCCGAAGCTGTTCCACAAAGGCACTATCTTCCTTTATTTCTTCGCTTAACTTTTGGATATCAATACTTTCGTCCATTTGCATATTGAATAATTTGAGTTTGGTACAATTTATTAAGACATGGGTAAACTACCCACTCATTCGATGACCAAATGTAGGTGGATAAAATAACCCATGCAATTAACAAGCTGTTAAAAGCACGTGGACGTCAAATATTTAGAAAATTTTAGTAAATTAACCAGCGCTGAAGGCAAATTAATCCGCAGTTTTGTAAGACTTTTCAGGAACTATTGCGCATTCATAAATGGCAATAAACTGCGGCCCATATTTCCGTTTGGATAACTCATTCGCAATATGTTACTGATGGTAGGCGCCAAATCTATGATCTCTACCTGCTCAAATGATTCTCCGATAGGTATCCCTTTTCCGTAGAATATAAGCGGTACCCGCGTATCGTAGCTGTAGCCTGTTCCGTGCGTGGTGCCGGTATTTTGCCATTTCATCTCTAAATAAGCTGGATGTAGGGTGAGAATCACATCCCCACTGCGGGCCGTCATGATGCCTTTTTGGTTTTTAGATCGGAGGCCTTCGGTAAATTCACCCAACCGGTATTCGTCTAGGGTTTGTGCATACAAAACGCCCTCAAAGTTTAAACATGCGTTTACGATAAAATCTTTTACTTTGTTCTTGGATATTCCGGCACTGTCGAGCTTTCCGTCATCCAAGTAAAACTGCAAATTGGTAAACCTCCGTACAATATTCTCTACGCCAAAACGCTTTTTCAATTTTTCTTGAATTTCATCGTAGAGTTCGGTTTGGAAATTTCCTGCGGGAATGCGCATGTCTTTGGAAAATGTGGGGACATCCGCTGCGCCGTGGTCGGCTGTAAAAAAGAGCAGGTACTCACCCTTGCCAACGGATTCGTCCAAAAAGTTTAAAAATTCCGCCAACTCCATATCGAATCGCAAATACTGATCGGCAACTTCAATGGAACGTGGTCCAAATTGATGTCCAATATAATCGGGAGAGGAAAAGCTTACCGTGAGGATGTCTGTCACTCCACGTGTCCCAAGTTGTTCATTTTCCACGGCGGCTTTCGCCATATCAAAGGTGATGGTGTTGCCCCAAGGGGTGTTTTTGATAAGGTTGTTGTTGAGTTTTTTGTAGAGCAATTCGAGGTTATGCGGAAAGGTTGGTCTTGCTTGTCCCATAAACGGCCCCTCGTACGGATTGTCGTCGGCGGTGGCGACATCGGCGTATTCTTCAATGGGCAATAAGGTGTTCCAATTTTCCTGCATGAGGCTTTTAGGGCGCTTTAAGTCGTTGTAATCCTTTACCCATTGCGGTAATTCGTCCATGTAAAAATCGGAGGAAATCCAGTTTCCTGAACCGCCTTCATACCAGTACGCTGCATCAGCTGTGTGTCCGGCGGGCAAAATTGCACCTCTATCCTTGAGAGCAATACCGATGGTTTTGGATCGAAATTGGGTGAATAATTTCCACTCATCGGGGAATGTGGTGGTGAGCATGTTTTTCGGAGACATTTTCCCATCCTTGCGATCTGTACCCACACCATTGACACTATCGTCCTGGGTTACGTACATATTGTCATTCGTCTCCCTATTGTGCCAATTATTGGCGATGATTCCGTGGATCATGGGTGTGGCACCGGTATAAATACTGGCATGTCCCGGACCAGTATAGGTGGGAATATACGGGTAGTCCGTATTTTGAAAGTGAAATCCGCCGCGCAGCAATCGCTTAATTCCATCGTCTCCCATGAGGTGATAATACCGATATATGTAGTCATACCGCATTTGATCTACGACAATCCCCACCACGAGCTTTGGGTTATGGGGTGGTTCTACGGAAGAATTTGTTTTTTGCCGTGACTTTTCAGGCGTGCAACAAACAAAAAACATGCTCAAAATCAATGCAATGGAAAGTCGCATAAGCGGAAAATTATTTTTTACAAAGCAAACATTGGATGGCGCCAATGGTGTTACCAAAATATTACTTCTTTAAACCAATTTCCCGAAGTCGCTCGTCGAGATATTGGCCTGCAGTGGTGTCGTCATATACCCGCGGACTATTTTCAGAAATACATTCCGGAAGGCAGTTTAATGGCATTTCCGAACGCGGATGAAGAAAAAACGGAATGCTAAAACGCGGTTTACTCCATTGCGATTTTGGCGGATTAATAACGCGATGGGTTGTAGATCGCAACTTGTTATTGGTCAGTCGTTGAAGCATATCCCCCACATTCACCACAATCATTTCGGGAAGGGCAGTAACGGAAACCCACTCCCCTGCCCGATTCAAAACTTGTAATCCGTCGGCAGAAGCCCCCATGAGTAAAGTAATGAGGTTAATGTCCTCGTGTTCGGCAGCCCGCACGGCATCTCCCGGTTCGGCAGTTATAGGTGGGTAATGGATGGCGCGAAGAATGCTGTTTCCACCTTTTACGTGACCGTCAAAGTAATTTTCGTCCAAACCAATATAAATGGCCAATGCACGGAGGATGTGAACGCCCGTTTGTTCGAGTGTTTGGTATGCCTCCCTACCCATGCTGTTAAATTCCGGCAACTCTTCCACCTCCACATTGTCGGGGTAGTCGTCGGATTGATCATTCACTGGCGGGTTGTATTGACCAAATTGCCAAAACTCTTTTAAATCCCCGGCATTTTTCCCTTTGGCGTGTTCCCGACCAAATGGCGTATATCCGCGTTGTCCGGCAGCGCCCGGTAAATCGTATTTGCGCTTAATATTTTCCGGAAGTTGAAAAAATGCTTCCACCTGGCGATATAATTCAGCGACCAAAGCATCACTCAGACCATGATTGCGAATGGCGACAAACCCGATGTCTTCGTAGGCACGACCTAGAGATTCCACAAAGGCTTTGCGTTTAACTACATCATCATTGAGAAAATCAGCCAAATCGAGAGAAGGAATTCCTATGGACATGTTTTTTTTGTTGAATTAAAAAATTACCTGGATAAATTCAAAGTTTTTGCGCTTTAACACCAATGTGTAATGGTTATGGTTTTACCCGCCTTCTCGCGCCAATCATGGTATTTTTGAGCAGGGCAGCAATGGTCATTGGGCCAACACCACCGGGCACAGGGGTGATAAAGGCGGCTTTTTTAGAAACCTCGTCAAAGTGCACATCCCCGACCAAACGGTAGCCGGATTTCTTCGTGGTATCAACGACGCGAGTAATGCCCACATCAACAACCACTACGCCCTCCTTTACCATATTGCCCCGAACAAAGTTGGGACGACCCACGGCGGCAATTAAAATATCCGCCGACCGAATCATGTCTTCCAGATTTCGCGTATGGCTATGGCAAATGGTAACCGTAGCATTTCCCGGATAGGTATTTCTCGACATCAAAATACTCATGGGCAAGCCAACGATATGGCTCCGACCAAGTACCACGCAATGTTTTCCACCGGTTTCGATATTATACCGATCGAGCAATTCAATGATGCCCGCAGGTGTTGCCGGCACAAAAGCATGCATGTTGAGCGCCATCCTACCGAGGTTTTGTGGGTGAAAACCATCCACATCCTTTTTGGGATTTACGGCCATGATCACCTTTTTCTCACTTATCTGATCGGGCAATGGCAACTGAACTATAAAACCGTCAATAGCAGGGTCGTTGTTTAGTTTATCTATTTCGTGAAGCAATTCTGCCTGACTGATTGTATCGGACAAGCGTACCAGACTGGATGAAAAACCAACCTCTTCGCAGGCTTTGATTTTTGCGTTGACGTAGGTGATGCTGGCGCCATTATTCCCCACGAGTACCGCCGCGAGATGCGGAGGACGATTGCCTTTTTCCTTAAACTTTACCACCTCATCGGCTATTTCATTTCGAAGTGCCTGCGAGGTTTCCTTACCATCTAATATTCTCATAATGCGTTTTTATGCGTGGCATAAATGAGTCTGCTCTAAAAAGTCCCTTTCTGCCAAAATCTTCCTTGTCGGTATATTTTTGAATCCTCACTTGCTCCGGTTCAAAAATCCCTAGATTTTGATTGAAATCATCCTTTTTAGAGTGGACTCATAAATTATTGTGTGTGGTGGACATCTTTAATATATCAAATTTTATCCAAAAGGCATTTTTGCACCTCTACCGCCTCCCATCATATTGGCCATCTGTTTCATTTTTCCCCCTTGCATTTTCCGCATCATTTTACTCATATCTTCAAACTGTTTCACCATTTTGTTTACCTCAGAAATATCGCGACCGCAACCATTTGCAATGCGCTGTTTTCTGCTACTGCTCATGATTTTCGGATTATGTCGCTCTTCGGGTGTCATACTCTGAATAATGGATTCTACGCCTTTAAAGGCGTCGTCTTCAATATCAATATTTTTCATCATTTTCCCCATACCGGGAAGCATGCCCATGAGGTCTTTCATATTTCCCATCTTTTTGATTTGTTGGATTTGTTCGTAGAAATCCTCATAATCAAAAGTGTTGGTGGCAATTTTCTTGGAAATTTTCCGGGCTTCTTTTTCGTCAAATTGCTCTTGTGCCTTTTCCACAAGGGATACCACATCACCCATTCCGAGAATCCTATCGGCCATTCGATCTGGGTGAAACACGTCCAGTGCTTCCATTTTTTCTCCGGTACCCACAAACTTAATGGGTTTGTTAACGGTAGATTTTATCGTAAGGGCTGCACCACCACGGGTATCACCATCGAGTTTGGTCAGAACCACACCGTCGTAATCGAGCACATCGTTAAAAGCCTTGGCGGTATTTACGGCATCCTGCCCTGTCATGGCATCCACCACAAACAGCGTTTCCGAGGGTTTTACAGCCTTGTGAACCGCCTCGATTTCCTGCATCATTTGTTTGTCCACGGAGGTCCGCCCGGCGGTATCAATAAGCACGGTATTAAATCCGTTGGCTTTGGCGTAATCGATGGCGCGTTTGGCAATTTCAACCGGGTTTTTGCTTTCCTCGTCGAAGAACACCTCTGCACCGATTTGTTCACCGAGCACGCGCAGCTGTTGTATTGCAGCGGGACGATATACGTCACCTGCCACGAGCAACACCTTTCTCCCGCGTTTTTTTTGCAGCAAGTTGGTCAATTTGGCACTAAAAGTCGTTTTACCCGAACCCTGCAACCCGGCGATTAGGATCACGGCCGGTTTACCTTCGAGGCTTATGTCCACAGACTGTCCGCCCATGAGTTCGGCCATTTCGTCGCGCATCACCTTGACGAGCACTTGTCCGGGTTTTAGCGCGGTTAAAACCTTTTGTCCAATGGCCTTTTCCTTCACCTTATTGGTGAAATCTTTCGCAATTTTAAAACTGACGTCAGCATCGAGCAAAGCCCGTCTAACCTCTTTCATGGTTTCTGCCACGTTTACTTCAGAAACCTGACCGTGACCTTTAAGAACGTGTAGGGCATTTTCTAATTTGCCGGATAAATTATCGAACATATTGCTAGCGCTTTTTTTTGAGGTTGCAAAGATAGGAAATGGAATGGAGAAAAATTTGGATTAGAATGTTTAGGCGTTTTGAGACCGAACTATTTTCGGTATTCGTGGAGGTTTCGAGATACCGAGAGTTTTTGTGCAATGGGGTTGAATGTTTAGGCGTTGAGTCGTTTAGGTGTTTAGGCGTTTTGAGACCATAATATTTTCGGTATTCGTGGAGGTTTCGTGAGACCGA
>JAFIEY010000005.1 GCA_020832345.1 Cryomorphaceae bacterium
TACAAGAATTCTATTGGAGAGACATCTATGTTAGTTTTAGTAACTTTTCAAGGGATGAAAAAATCTATTTGATCGAAAAATTAAGTAATTATGAAAGACACCTTTCGGCATTGACTGTTTGTCTTCAAGGGTTTAAAGATTTACCTTCTGAACTTTTGGTAGAAACGGCAATAAATGCTGCCATCAAAACAAGTAAAGAAAATATTCAAATACGTGAGCATGAAGTTGGATTACTTTTTTTAGAATTTGAAAAGAGAGAAGATATTGACTCAAGTCAATTGTTTAATTTGGAATGGATGTATATCAATTTCCTCACGTCAAGTAGCTCAAGAGTAAAGCCTAAACGCATATATGACAAGCTCTTACAAAGTCCGGAATATTTTTGTAAAATACTGTCTTATATTTACATGCCTGAAAGTAAAAAAGATTCTAAAGAGGATATTAGTCCTAAAGCAAAACAGAGAAGAGGTGAAGGATCATTTTCGTTATTAAACTCATGGAAAAAAATCCCTGGTATCCAAAAAGGAAATATTATTGATGAAGAGGTTTTGTGGTCATGGGTAAATGAAGTAAGACGAATTGCAAAAGAAATTGATCGTGAAAAAGTAGCGGATATGCATATTGGTAAAATTTTAGCTGAATATCCCGCAGATCTATCTCCATGGCCTCCTGAAATAATATGTAGATTAATCGATAGGATAGATTCAGAAAGTTTAATTTCCGGATTTTCAGCTGCAACATTTAATAAAAGAGGACAAACTGTTCGAGGACCCTTTGATGGCGGTAGCATTGAGTGGGATTATGCTTCATTTTTTAGAGAAAATGAAAAGAGAACGAAGCCTAAGTTTCCGGTAACATCAGGAATCTTGAAAAAATTAGCGGATGGATACGAACATGATGCGCGAAGACGAGATAAAGAGGCACAAAGAGATGAGTTAGATTATTAGAAAAACCATTAACCTCCCAAGTCAATAATTTTTCATACCTTTGCCGTGCAATTATCCTATAAAACAAACAAGCTGAAAACGTCGCTCACCACGGATAAGGGGCTGGCAAAAAACTATGGCCGGTTGGCAAAAAAGATCAAACAGCGCATTACACAGCTTAAAAGTGCGGATAACCTAGAGGATATATTGAAACTACCGGTGCTGCGACTTCATCAGCACATCGGAAAAAGCAAGGGTATATGGTCAATTGATATTCAGGAAAATTGGCGGATTCTTTTCACCATCCAACACAATCCCATACCAACCAGGGAAGATGGCGGTATTCTTTTGCAAGAGGTTACCATCATTCGCATTGAATCGGTAGAAGACCCGCACTAAAAAACCACACGACCATGAACGCAATTGAATTAAAAAAAGACCTGCTCACTTGCCCCGGCGATACCATTCAAGAGCACATTGATCATATTGGCATGTCGCAGGCGGAATTGGCCGAACGACTCGGAAGGTCAAAGGAAAAGCTCAATACACTCATCAATGGAAAAGCGCCCATCACCAAGGAGACGGCAGCTAAGCTAGAAAATGTGCTGGGTGTGTCGGCATCGTTTTGGTTGAATCTGGAACGGAATTACCAGGATGAGCTTTTGGAGTTGGAAAAACTGGAGCACCTAGAATTTTGCCATGAATGGGTGTCTTCTTTTCCATTGGCCAGAATTAAAACTTTGGGCATCCTACCCGAAACACGCGATAAATCTGAATTGGCCGATGCACTTTTAAAATTTTTCCGGGTAGCCTCGCCTACGCAGTGGTCGGATATTTACAACGGCAGTTCACTGGCCTTTAAAATTGAACTGAAGCACACCCACGAACCTCAGGCCATTTCGGTTTGGTTGCGCCTGGGCGAAATTCAGTCCGCAAAACTTAGCCTTGCACCCTTCGACAAAAAAAAGCTGCGCGAAGGTTTACCCCACCTCCAAGACATTTCGTACCGACAGTCCAAGAATTGGCTGGAAGAGTTGCAGGCGTTTTGCGCTTCCTGCGGCCTGGCACTGGTCTATACGCCAAGCATTGCCAAAGCACCGATCTACGGAGCCACGAGATGGATAAAGAACAACAGCATACCACTCGTGCAAATGGCAGACCGACATAAAGATTACCACGCTTTTTGGTTCACCTTTTACCACGAATTAGCCCATATTCTCTATCACGGCAAAAAGGACATTTTCATTGAAGGTTTGGACACCATTACTCCAGATGCGGAAAAGGAAAACGAGGCCGACGATTTTGCTGCCCGCATGCTCTTGTCGGAAAAAGAGCGAAACGAAGTCTTCAAGTATCCCAATTTTTCGAAGGTTTTGATTTTACAATTGAGTAAAACCCTGAGAAAACACCCGGCCATCCTCGTAGGGCAGGTGCAACGTGTGTTTAATCACCTTTACAAAAACCCTCAGCTCAACAGTCTAAAAGTACGCGTGGACTTCAGTGATGTAAAATTTGAGTTATGACCAGAATCACCGAAAACCACATCGAAGATTTCTCCATCAAACTTTTGGAGCAATTGGGCTTCGATAACATAAATGCCCCTTATATTGCGTCTAATAGGGCAAGCGATAAAACCGGATATCATGTTTGACGAATTAAATAAATACCAGATCAACGGCCATTTCTTTTTTCAAAAAGGAGATTCACTGGCTCACCAGAGTAAAAATGTCCCAAACCTGCCAGGGGTATATTATATACTTAGGCTCGCTCGAGGAAAAATAGACATTGTGTTCATTGGCAAATCGGGTGCCGTTTTGCAAAATGGCGATTTTATAGACCAATCGCTTCGCAACTGCATCAACAACAATCAGGGCGGAATGAAAGGGCAGCAATATTTTGAGCAGAAAATGGAACAGGAAGACATCGATGGACTGGACATCTATTGGTTTGTAACTTTTGATGATCACCATCAGCATTTACCCGGCTTTGTTGAAGGTCAGATTATGCAGCGCTATTTTGACGTGAATGGCTGTTTGCCGCCTTGGAATAAAGAGTTTTAGCTATGGCAAAAGAATTTTTAAAAGGGCAAAAGTATTCCCACGAGGAATACATGCAACTTTCCATTGAAGAAATGCGAAAGAGCAAGTCGGAGCACTCTCATAAAACTGACCCCAAGGTTGGCGCGGTGTTGGTTGATCCGGATGGAAGGTTGGTGGAAACTGCTCATCGTGGAGAAATTCGAAAAGGCGACCATGCCGAATACACCATATTTAGTAAAAAATTGAGAGCCACTGATGTGACAGGCTATACACTCTATACCACCCTAGAGCCCTGTGTAGAGCGCAATGAGCCGAAAATGGGCTGCAGCTTTCACACCATTGACGCTCGTATTGCTAAGGTTTATATCGGCCATAAAGACCCTGACCCTAGTGTTGCCGGTGAAGGTATCAAGCTTTTAGAAGATGCCAAAATTGTGGTTAGTTATTATGATAAAATGCACAACGAGACCATTGCTCAGGAAAACGCCAAGTTCTTTGAAGAGGCTAGGAAAAGAGCAAAAGAGGCCGATGGTAAAGAATTCACACCTGAGTTGACACCTTTCGAAAGTGAGCTTGCCAATTTCACACTAAATGATTTTTCAGAAGAAGCCCAAAGGGAAATGATTGATAAAATGGGTTTGAAATTTAAGATGGGATCGGAAGCTTACAAAAACTATTTGCTTAAACTAGACCTAATCAAAGCAAAACCCACATCTAAAACTGCAAAACCTACGGGATTGGGTGTTTTATTACTTGGAAAACAACCAGAGTTAAAGTTTCCGCAAGCAAGAGTAAAATTTACGATTAGAAGAGAGAATAAAGACCCAATTATCAAGGACTTTGATGGGCCTTTAGTTCTGCTTCCTACTAAAATTGAAGAATATCTTGAGTTAATTTTTCCAAAAGAGATATCCAGAACGGGATTTCAACGAGATGAAAAGCATGATATACCCTACAGAGCACTGCTCGAAGTAATTATGAATGCGATTGTACATCGTGATTACACGATTGAAACGGCTCGCATCATGGTCGATGTGGATAAAAACAAAGTAGTTGTTTCAAGTCCGGGGATTCCACTAGCCCCGCTTGATCAATTCAAAACTTTCAGTGTGGCGTCCAATAGTCGAAATCCAAAGATTGCATTTGTCTTGTTCGAAATGGGCTTGGTTGAAGAGAGAGGATTTGGAATGGAAGAGTTATCTATGCTTGAAAAGCAAGGCTACCAGAAGCCACAGTTCGAATTAGATGGCCAGATTCTAAAAACCACTATTTATCGTGGTGGCATGGAAAAGAAGAAAGAAGAAAGTTTCAAAGGCTTAACAGAATTGACCAAACATAAAGTGCTAACATCAGGCAAATATGTTGAACTGACGGGCGTTTCTGAAAGAACAGCTCGAAGGCATCTCAATGATTTGGTAAATGCGGGTAAGGCTTTAAAAGAAGGTGATGGCCCATCTACCGAATATAGGATTAAGGATGAATGATTTTCCGGCCATTTGCTTTTGGCCGGATTGGCCGGATAAGTTTGGTCTTTAAAAAAGCGGCCAAAAAAATTTTGGCCGGATTGGCCGTATTTTGGCCGGGTTTAAACCCCAAGAATAAAAATGACAAGAATCACCGAAAACCACATCGAAGATTTCGCCATTAAATTGTTGGAAGCGCTCGGCTATTCGTATGTATATGCACCGGCTATTGCGCCCGACAGCGACCATCCGGAGCGCAAATCCTTCGAGGAGGTATTGCTCAACAAACGCATCACCGAAGCCGTAAAACGCATTAATCCCACCGTGCCGGCCGATGCGCAAATCGAGGCCATTAAAGAACTGCAACGCATTCATTCCCCGGAATTGTTGGCCAACAACGAATCTTTTCACCGCATGCTGACCGAAGGTATTAAGGTGAGCTACCAAAAAGATGGCAACTCTCGTGGGGATCTGATATGGTTGATTGATTTTGAATTCCCGGAAAACAACGATTTTGTCGTGGCCAACCAGTTTACGGTCATGGAAGATGGTGTCAATAAGCGTCCGGACGTGATTTTGTTTGTCAACGGGATTCCCTTGGTGGTGATTGAATTAAAGAATGCCACCGACGAAAACGCCACCGTTCGATCTGCGTTTCGGCAATTGGAAACCTATAAAACCACCATTCCCGCACTTTTCACCTACAACGCCATCACCATCATTTCCGATGGGCATGAAGCGCGGGCAGGAACCATTTCCTCAGGTTTCAGTCGCTTTATGAAATGGAAAACCTCCGACGGTAAATCCGAAGCCGATGGATTGGTGCCCGAAATGGAAACCCTCATCAAAGGCATGCTGAATAAGCAAACCCTTTTGGATTTGATTCGGCATTTTATTGTGTTTGAAAAATCGAAGAAAGAAGATCCGAAAACCGGTCTCACCACCATTTCTTCGGTAAAAAAATTGGCGGCCTATCATCAATACTACGCCGTAAATCGCGCAGTGGAGTCTGCTTTACGGGCCACAGGATATTCCCCTCCTGAGGAGGGGTTG
>JAFIEY010000143.1 GCA_020832345.1 Cryomorphaceae bacterium
CGTTTATGGGAAATCAATACCGCATCATGGTGGAGGAAGATGAATATTTTATCGACTTGTTGTTTTTCCACAGAGGTTTAAAGGCCCTCATTGCCTTTGATTTAAAACGCGGAAAATTTAAACCCGAATACGTCGGCAAGATGAACTTCTATCTTTCTGCCTTAGATGATTTACTCAAAAAACCACACGAAACCCCATCCATTGGCATTATTCTGTGCAAAGAAAAAGACCAAAAAAAGGTAGAATACAGTTTCCGCGACTTTAGCAAACCCATGGGCGTGGCCACTTACCGCACCTCCAGCACTTTGCCGCCCGAACTCAAAGACGCCCTGCCCGATGCTGAAACACTTAAAAGATTGATGGAATGATGGCCACCGAAAAAAAACAAAACAACAAAAGTGCCATCCCAAAAGGCTACAATCAAACCGAGGTGGGCTTGATTCCGGAGGATTGGAGAATGGTAAATTTAGGTGAAAATTCTGTTATAAAAGCAAGAATAGGTTGGCAAGGATTGACAACAGCTGAATATCTCAAATCAGGAGATTATTATCTAATAACAGGTACGGATTTTTTAAATGGATTTATAGATTGGGATAACTGTGTTTATGTTGAGAAAGAAAGATATATACAAGATAAAAATATTCAAATTGTTTCTGAGGACATTCTTGTTACGAAAGACGGAACAATAGGTAAAGTTGCATTTATAGAGAGAGTAACTCTTCCAACCACTCTCAATAGCGGAGTATTTGTCATTCGACCTAAGAGAGGGGATTATCACCCAAGATATTTGTATCACATATTAATGTCTGAGTATTTTAAAGATTTTCTCGGAAAACTTACAGCAGGTTCAACTATTTCTCATTTATACCAGAAGGATTTTGTTCATTACGTATTTCCATCTCCCCCAACCCTTACCGAGCAACACGCCATAGCCACCGCCTTGAGTGATGTCGATGCGCTCATTGGCAGTTTGGAACAATTGATTGCCAAAAAGAAAGCGATCAAGCAAGGAGCGATGCAGGCGCTGTTGACGCCGCCAAGTAAAGGAGGGAAAAGGTTGGAAGGGTTTAGTGGGGAGTGGGAGGAAGTTACTCTTGGTGATATTGGGCAATGCATTATTGGGCTCACCTATAGCCCAACCAATGTAAAAGATTCGGGAACTTTGGTATTAAGGTCTTCAAATATTCAGAATAGTAGATTCTCATCTCATGATAATGGTCTACGTGGATTCGGATATCCCAGAAAAAATAAGAGTTCAGGAAAACGACATACTTGTCTGTGTAAGAAATGGTAGTAGAAGCTTAATAGGTAAATCGCTTAAGCTATCAAAAGTTTTAGTAGGTCAAACATGGGGTGCATTTATGTCTGTTTATAGGTCCTCTTTCAATCATTATGTTGCGCATTTATTCAATAGTAATGTGATTCAACGACAAATTGCGGAAAACCTAGGTGCAACAATTAATCAAATAACAAATAAAACGTTGAATTCATTTAAAGTCTGCATTCCAAAAGATTTAACTGAACAAAAAGCCATCGCCCAAATCTTATCCGACATGGATTTAGAAATAGAGGCTTTGGAGGCGAAGAAGGAGAAATATGTAGGCATCAAGCAAGGGATGATGCAGGAGTTGTTAACGGGTAAAACGAGGATTGTTTAATTGTTTAATTGTGAAACAGATTGTAATATTTCCTTACGCAAAACTTTTATATATTGAACCCTTGAAATTAAACTTAAATTGATTTAGTTATGACAAACAGCACAAAACAAGAATTCAAAGTGATTGCCAAAACCTTTTGTTTAAAAAAGGAAAAGTCAGATGATTATGAAAACTTACTTGATGGTAAAAAAAAGTATGTTGTTCCCATTTATCAACGTCCATATTCATGGAATCAAAAAAATGTAGAGAAATTGCTAAAGGATTTACGTGATTCTTTCCAAACACCTGAAGGGGTTATTATTAACGAACCTCTTTTTATAGGCACAATGCAATTAGGGAAGCCTAAAGACAACAACTATGAAGTGGTAGATGGACAACAAAGATTAACAACCTTTTTCTTGCTATTTCAAGTTTTAAACAAAATTTTAAATCGCAATGAAGATGTTTCTTGGTTTAGTACTAAAGTGAATAATGGAGAGCAGCAAAGCTCTTTGGATGAAGCAGTGCAAAATTATTTAAATTCTGATACTCATGAGCTTTTTCACAATAAGTTTTACAATAACATCAACATAATCCACGAATTCATTGATGCTTTAGGAGACAATGATTCGGATGATGGATTTGACTATGAAATGTTTTTGAATCATATTTATTCAAATGTGTTCTTTGTTATTGTAGAGACCCACGCAGGTTTGTCAAAAACCATCCAAATATTTAACACAATCAATACAACTGGTATGGATTTAAACGGTGGTGATTTGTTTAAAATCCGAATGTATGAATATCTTACTGAAAATATGAAGGCAGATTCAAATGTGTTTAATGAAATTAGTGATTTGTATCAAAAACTAGAAAAGAAAAGTAAAGACCATAAAAAGTCAATAGGGATTAATGATATACTACGATTGTATCAGTATCAAACTATTGCAAAATTTGACATTGGTAAGACAAATTACTCATTAAGTCCAACTGCTTTCTTTGACCGTATGTTTGATATTCTGTTAAAAATCGATACTTGGCCAGGCTTTGATCCTTCAAAGAATTACGAACTAAACCTTGAGGAAATTGACGCATTAATTGAAAGTAGATTTGAGTGGGAACAGATTGAAAGTCCAAGTTTAGAAGTTATTGCAGCGCATCACTTTATTGGCTGGTCGAGATACAGCAGGTATTGGATATTGAGAGTCTTGTTCTATCATAACTTTAAAAATGTTGACAAGGCTCACCAGAAACTATTTGATTTTCTCGTCTTGCTATCAAAGGTTTGTCAAATTTACAGCATAGAATATGACAAAGCTATCAATGAAATTCACTCATTAATGTATGATGTTAATAAGGCGATTAACGAGAAAAGTGAAAGCTTGGTTTTCGAATTATTGACTAAGAAAATTAATAAAAGAAATGAGTCAAATCGTTTAAAAAATAGATTGAATTTTAACTTGACAGCAAACCAAAAACGAAAAGATTTAATTTGCCGTATTTCCGCAATTTTGAATGAAAAAGATTTTCCTAATAAAAATCATAGAGATAAAATAGCTGCAAGACTCTTTAAAAGGAAAGAATACCCATTAGACATTGAGCACATTAAGTCATATAATGATCAGGATGTTGTCAACAGGGGAAAAATTAAAGAGGAATGGGGAAGTGAATTAAATGGACTTGGAAATCTTGTTGTGTTAGAAAGAAAAATCAATCAAAAAATTAAAAATCATCAAAACGTAAAAGACTCAAATTACAAAGAAAGTGAGCTTTCAATTGTTAGGAAACTATCAGGTAGAGCAAATCTTTGGAGTAAAGAGAATGCCGCTAAAAGAAGAGAGTTAGAATGCGAGAAGATATGGAATTATTTTTTTTCGAATACTAAGAGTAAGTGATGAACACCATAGGCAAAACCGAACGCATCACTCAATACCTTATCAACCAGCTATATCGAGATAAGTTGAAGTGCCGTTATTTGAATAACTGGCAGGGAGAGCAGTGCAGCCAAGAAGAGTTGAATTTTGCATTGCAGTAGAATCCACGGTCAAAGATGATCAAATGTTGTACTTTTACCTTTTAAAACAATTCCATTAAATGACAATAGACCAGCTAATACAACTTAAGGAATCTGAGAATAAGGTTGAGTTTAAACAAGCCAAAGGTGGGAGTATCTCATATAATGGAGGAAACAAAGCCACACCAAAAGATCGAAGGAGATGTATATTGGGTTATGTTACTGCTTTCGCAAATGAGTGTGGGGGATATTTGGTTTTTGGCATTAAGGAAAGTAAGCCGCACATTGTTGTCGGCAGTCAACAGAACTTAGATCGAATTGGTGAACTAGAATCAAACATCTATAGAGATACCGGCATCAGGGTTAGAGCTTTCGAGCTTTATGATGCAGAGTCAAAAAGAGTGTTGGTGTTGGAAATACCTTCCCGGCCAACCGGGAAAGTATATAAATTTGAGGATGTTCCACTTATGCGTGTGGGAGAAGAATTAAAACCTATGTCGGATGAGCAGTATTTAAAGATAATCCAAGAACAAGAGCCAGACTTTTCACAAAAGATTTGCAAAGGTGTGGTTTGTGAAGATTTGGATACTACTGCAATTCAAAAAATGAAAGAGGCTTATTCTAAAAAACAAAAAAACCCTCATTTTTTAACTCTTAGTAATACACAGGTATTATCTGACTTAGATCTTATTATAGATGGAAAAGTAACAAATGCTGCAGTTATTTTACTAGGAAAAAGTGAAGTAATCAAAAAGCACATACCTCAGTCATACATTCAACTAGAGTATAGGAATGATGAGTCAAAAATTACTTTTGACAACAGACAAACTTTCACGGGACCCTTTTTTATAGAAGCTGAAAACCTTTGGGAATCTATAAATTTGCGGAATGGTTCAATCCCCATACAACAGGGCCCATATATTTTTGACATACCATATTTTAATAAAGAAGTAATTAGAGAAGCCATAAATAATGCCGTGGCTCATAGAGATTACCGGTTAAATGGTGAAATCGTTATCAAGCAATCGCCTTCAAAGCTAACCATAACCAATCCAGGCACATTTCCCATAGGAGTCAACTTAAACAACCTCGTAACTACCCCCAGTACACCTAGTACATCGTTCATAAAATAAGTTGACTTATTGGTTTAGTTTTGTATCTTTGCAAAAAAAACCATGAAATACAAAAAACGCGGTCCCATCCAATGCTCGAAGGAAGATTATGAGCTACTGATGTAAATATCAAGAAGTCAGACAGAGTCTGCTAGAAGAGTTAGAAGGGCAAAGATTTTTATAAAATACATTGAAAATAAACCTGTCGG
>JAFIEY010000007.1 GCA_020832345.1 Cryomorphaceae bacterium
AGGAGACAATTCAAATTCAGCTAGGGGGTTGTTGAATGTGCCGATGGCTGGGGGGCAGTCAAATAACGTTCCTGTGGTAGCTGGATTGCCTGATCCAATGAATTTTGATTATAAAAATAGAGAGGTAATCACAAATTCTGAAGACGGAAAAGATTATATCCTTTTTGATAATATGTGGCATGAAATATCTAAAGAGGAATTTGTTACATTTACATTTTTTGATGGTACACATACTGAAGTTAAAATCCATAGAGTTGCTTTCTTTGAGGCTGATTATGTTTTTCGGCAACAATTTTCTTCGGGAGTGTATAATGCGTCTGGATTTGGAACGGCAAGCAGTTGGGTTAGTTGGGTTAGTTTGGAGTCTAGAAAGGAAATGTTTGAAAGAATTTTTAAAACATCAAAATATTTTGGTGCTATTAATTTTCCTGTGATGATTGCTGCTTTTTCTGAGGCGTCTTGGAAGGAACTGCATCAAGTTTATTTCAGAATGGAATTATATGATGCTGGTGTTGAAGCCAAAAGAAATAGGTGATGCGTAGGTTTTTTCATGTATTTTGTTTTGTAATATACTGTTTTTCCGTATTTATGTTAGCGATAGGCTACTATGGTTCATCGGATAATAGTTTCATTTTTGTTGGTTTGTACGATGTGATTTCGATGTTTTTGTCTATGTTTTTTTATTTTATGCTGAATAGAAAACTTGTTGAGCGTTTTACTTTACGTTTAATCATTAAATTTCCATTGTTTGTTCTGTTGTTTTTGTTTTTGAGAGTTAATCTATATGGCTATTTGTTTGATGATGCGTATGTCTTGCCGTTTCAACGGCATGTAATAATATTTTTTTCAATATTATATGTTTTTGAAATCAAATATATTATTAGTAAATTAAATGAAAGGAAAACCTAGTCGTGTGCTTTATTACTACGGTGCCAGATTCTACAACCCGAAAACGAGCATTTGGCTTTCTGTGGATCCGAAGGGTTACGCCTTTCCAAATTTTTCGCCCTATAATTTTATGATGGGTAATCCTATCAATGTTATAGATCCTGGAGGGGATAGTGCATGGACTTTAAATGTTGAAACAGGTGAGTTAACCAATGTAGATGATAGAGGCGGTACAAACCTTCAAATTGTTGAATTTGTAAATAATGAGGGACATCATTTAGGCGAACAAATTATTGATGGTGAGCATTTTTATTATGGCTCATCAAGTGAAGGCTATATTGCTTCGAAATTTGATTTATGGGGGGATATTCCTGAAAATTATAATGCTGTATCAGGTTTTGAGTATTCAGTTAAAGATCTTAAAATGCGTTATTGGATATTTAATGATCCTAGAAGCTATCGTGGTTTTCAGATAACCATTAGAAATAATGAGAAAAAAGGTAAAGCAGAGCCTATAAGTGCAGATTCTTATTGGGCACACCATGGGCATACTGTTGGTCAATTTTATGCAGGAAAACTTTTCTTAAAAAATGCTCTTGATATGGAAAGCGGTTTTTCGGGAGCTGGCGCAGGAAATTCTTTAAGAGTTCCTAAAGGTTTTCAACCTCCTCGGGTGGCACCTGCTCCTCAAAGGTATGATAATTTTGCTGACTTCTTGAGGACTCGAGCTGGAAAGGATATTGGTAAATATCCGGGAAGGGGAAATTGGTTAAAGGCTCAGCGAGATCTTTACTACCAACAAAAACCTTAATTTTTAGATTTTAAAATAATGAAGACTTTTACTCAATTAATATTGTTGTCTGTGATTTTATGTTGCTGCGAGTATTCAGATAAAAATATTGAGACTAAAGCCTTGGTGATTTTATCGGGAGATTTTCAAGGAAGGTTATTTAAGGAACAAAAAGCTATTATTGCCTTTAAGGACAGTCGGGATAGTGTCTATGTAAAAAGAGTGGATCTGCCTCAATTTGAGAATCCTGCCTACCCAGGTGATAGCATTGAAATTTTGGTAAGTCCCAAAAGGATTAAGTTTGGAAAGCTTTATAAGTATCCATACAATATAAAAAACCGGTATTTGTATGCTTTGGATCATGGTGAAGTGACTAGGAAAGCGTTGTTTGATAATGGGGTTTTATCATTTGGAAATTTCAATACGGAAGGCGAAATGCTTTATATGGAATTTTACACGTATCAAATTAAAGCAGAAGATGGGGTTTTGGTTTCCCCGATAGGTTTTCCAGATGAAGTAGCGTTTTTGATGCATGGAAATTTGGGTGAAGACTCACTTTTTGTGAGTTGGCACAATGAGGCGTATTTATTTCGGTATATCAAATAGGGGTGATTTTTTAGGCATTCAATCCAATTCGCAAACAACATCTCACTTTTGTTCTTTAAATTCTCGATTTTAGGGATAAAGATGAAAACTTCACTGCACACTATATTTGCACTTATTATCCATAAGAAGTGAAAGACGTATATTGGTACCATCCGGATTATTTAGGCAACACCGAATTCGTAACCGACATAGGCGGTTATCCCTACCAGCATTTGTTCTACTCCCCCTTTGGTGAGGCCATCGTAAGCCAGCAATATACCAGCGGGCGATATGATAACCCGCATAGGTTTAATGCGAAGGAGTTAGATCCAGAGACGGGATTGTATTACTACGGTGCTAGGTTTTATAATCCGAAAACGAGTATTTGGCTTTCTGTGGATCCGCTTGCAGACCATCCAGACCAGACTGATAAGAGTCCTTACGCTGCGATGTGGAATAATCCAATTAGGTTTAATGACCCAGATGGAAGGTGTCCTGAATGTGAGGAAAATGTAATAGATCCTACAGACGGTCAAAGCTATATATCCACGGGTGGTGCTGAATATATTTTTGGGAATGGGGAATGGACGAGGCAAGGAGGAGCTCTTGATGAAGTTGTTGTTACGCCTTCAGGATTGGAGGAACTCTCTCAAGATGCCAACTCGGGGAATGGTGAAACACAAGGAGTATTTGGAGCAGCAACACCAATTGCTTTAACATTAGCCGCAGCAGATGGGCCTATTCCGTTTGGTGATATTATTGGGGCAGGTGTTCTTTTAGGGGCAGCAACATATGACCTTACCCAAAGAAAATACATAACATATACATTGACCAATCCAGTTACTGGGCAAATCTATGCAGGCAGGGCAAGTGGATTTGGCGATCCTCAATCTATTATGATGAATAGGTTTTCGGGACATCATATGAGAAAGTTGGGTTTTGGAAAACCACAACTTGATAGAGTAGCACAAGGTTATCCAGTTGGGTACTATGCAATACGAGGGAGAGAACAAAATATTGTAGATGCTTACGGGGGCATTGGCAGTCCCATTGTTTGAAACGCTATTAATCCAATATACCGATATAATCCGAATCGCCCTTTGTATATGGGAACGTCAAACTTAATATTTGGCCCTTATGTCAGAAAAAACTAAATCAATGGAATTAAAAGTGTTAAAAGATAAGTGCCTTCTTTTTAATCAGTTTATGGCTGAAAAGGGAGCACTTCCAGCACAGTTGGCGGAGGCGTACAAAGAATCCAACAAGCTAATAGAATCGGCATATATGGAAGGGAAAATAAAACCTTTAAAATCCATGAGTGCAGATATTGATAACCAAGTAATCAGGCATATGCCATTATCTATGGCTCAGGAATTAAAAAATCTTTTTAAAGAGAAACTTAATATTGATTATGATGTGGTAGATAAAGTTCGAATGAAAGTCATCGAAAAACTATTAAAGAAAGGGAAAATCTCAAACCCTGATGAATATGAGTTGCTACTCAACAGGGTTGATGAAATCTATTTAGACCCAAATCGAGAAACTGAAGTTAAACGTTTAAATGAATTACTTGCTGAATATTATAATAAATGAACAAACCCCAGACTTTCTAGACTTTTTTCATTTATAATGTTGCGACGTTTTTCTAAAAATAGTCTTTAACCCACAATGCAGCTATCCGGCGATAATTTCTCGTAAACACTAGGTTTTATTTTTTTGAGTTCAGATTTGTTGATAGAATATGGTGGTTTAGTGGGACAAAAAATCCTCTGAATATCCAATCGAAAAGCTAAAAAGCATTTCACACTATATTTGCACTTATTATCCAAATGGAGTGACAGATGTAACCAAACATTATTATGCAGGTAGTCAGCGCGTAGCTACGGCGTTGTATCATGCCTTTTATATACATCCGGGGGACGATCCCGGTATGGAAGGTATGGAAGGTTTTGGTGGAGAAAGTCAGATGATGTCTTCTGTGCCACCTCTTGTTGAGAATAATATCGTATTGACGGACTTGGAACGTTTACTGGGTGTTTTTGGTGATGTGGTTAACTCTGGCCATTTTACCCAGTATGACTTTAGTACTTTTGACGCGCCCGATTTGCATGAATCAGAGTATTGTTATTTTGATCCCGATTGTGATGAGATAATGCCCAATACTCCGAATCAATTAGAGGAATATAACTGTATATGCCGAGAGAATCCTTCAGCGGGAGGACACCAATATCCAGCCCAATGTAGGATTCACACAGACGTATATTGGTATCATCCGGATTATTTAGGCAACACCGAATTCGTAACCGATATAGGCGGTTATCCCTACCAGCATTTGTTCTACTCCCCCTTTGGTGAGGCCATCGTAAGCCAGCAATATACCAGCGGGCGATATGACAACCCGCATAGGTTTAATGCGAAAGAACTTG
>JAFIEY010000009.1 GCA_020832345.1 Cryomorphaceae bacterium
CGAATACCTGTATGTTTACAGAACAAAAAAGACCAAGAACCAAATGATTCCGGTCTCACGAAACCTCTACGAATACCGAAGATAGTTGGTTAACCATTAACCATTAACCATTAACCATTAACCATTAACCATTAACCATTAACCATTAACCATTAACCATTAACCATTAACCATTAAACATTAACCATTAACCATTAACCATTAACCATTAATCATTCCCAATAATTCCCGGGCTTACGAATCCTCCACGAATACCGAAATTCGAAACCATCTCTAAAAGCTCGTTAGCTCCGGTTCAAAAATCAACTCCGCGTCGATTTTGATTGAAATCATGCTTTTTGGAGTGGACTCAACATTTTTGCGTTTTTGAATCGAAAGTTTGTTGGTGTATTCTAATGCTTTTTTCTAATCAAAAAAACCGCTTCACGGCTGCCACAATATTCTCATCCTTAAGTCCGTATTTTTTCATCAACTGATCTGGGGTGCCGCTTTCGCCAAAACTATCGTTTACCGCAATCATTTGCATAGGCGTAGGTAGGTTTCGAGATAGGGTAGAGGCTATAGATTCGCCTAATCCGCCATTGATCTGATGCTCCTCTGCCGTGACAGCTCGACCGGTTTTTGCGACACTTTTTAAAATCGCTTCCTCGTCCAGTGGCTTGATGGTGTGGATGTTGATAACTTCCACACTGATGCCTTCCCGTTCCAGCGCATAAGCCGCTTGAAGACTTTCCCACACCAAATGCCCGGTGGCAAAAAGACTTACATCTGTACCCTCCTTGAGTAAAAGCGCTTTCCCAATTTCAAATTTTTGATTTTCGGGGGTGAAGTTGGCCACTTTGGGTCGCCCAAAGCGAAGATAAACAGGTCCTTCGTGTTCGGCAATGGCCAAAGTTGCCGCTTTGGTCTGGTTGTAATCACACGGATTAATCACCGTCATTCCGGGCAACATCTTCATCAGACCAATATCTTCGAGAATCTGGTGCGTTGCGCCGTCTTCACCAAGGGTTACCCCCGCATGCGATGCACAAATTTTCACGTTTTTTCCGGAATATGCAATGCTCTGACGAATTTGGTCATAAACCCTACCCGTAGAAAAATTCGCAAAGGTTCCCGTAAAAGGAATATTTCCGCCGATGGTTAGGCCCGCGGCAATGCCCATCATATTGGCTTCGGCAATGCCCACCTGATAAAACCTGTCGGGAAATTCTTTTTCAAAAGCGTCCATTTTGAGTGAACCGGTGAGGTCCGCGCATAGGGCAACTACTTTGGGATTGGTTTTTCCGAGTTCTAATAAGCCCGCCCCAAAACCGGATCGGGTGTCTTTTGCTCCTTGGTCAGTAAACATATTATTGTGATGTTTGGCCGAAAGTATTCAGCATCTGTTTGGCCGCGAAAATACGAAAGGGCAACTCGTTTCCACGTCATTTAATCGCAATTAATTGGGAATTTTTTCAACGGAATGGTACACCGTGTTTATGATATAAAATACGGTTGAGTCTGCTCCAAAAAGTCCCTTTCTGCCAAAATCTTCCTTGTGGTTAGATTTTTTAATCCCCACTAGCAGCTGGTTAGCTCTGGTTCAAAAATCCCCTCGATTTTGATTGAAATCATCTTTTTTGGAATGGATTCACGGTTTTTTATTTGGCTGCCTTAACGGGCCTTCCACTTGTAGTCCCAAGCCGTTGGCGGAACTCCGCGTAGGCCGTGCAGGAGCTTCCGCTGGTCGCTCTGCACGGCCTCGCTCCGTAATCCGCCCACGGCTCAGGAGCTACCGTTTCAGTCCCTGGCAGGTGCGCCCCGGGCAAGGTTAATCTTAATTTTAAGTCAGCACCAAACCAGATGCATTTTCAATACCATACTCCAAAACCCGTTTATCCAAATGAAATGGTCGCACCTCATTTAGTCCCAATTCATCAACCGCAATTTCCATGATTTCACGATCCGTCATATCACTGATGTCGATTTTTCTTTTCACAGCGTATAATTTCCCGGCACGAATCATTTCTCTCTTGGGAATCATTCCGATTAGCTCTGACCCTTTTGTGGTGATGCCAAAGCGAATGCAGGAAGCCTTTGCCGCTTCAAAAACTTCGTAAAGGCCATTTTTATCTATATCTACCAAATTGAATGAAACTTGCGCTAAATCGTAATCTTTAACAAACCAGCCTATTGCTTTTACCGAACGAAGTAAACCGGGAATTCGATTTACTGCACCATCGGGCAAGGTCATGAGTTTTCCCAATTCACGAATCAACTCGGCAATGGATTGCGCAATTTTCGCATCCTTGGTGTCGAGGTTTACATTGTATGCAACAAGGAAATCTCGTACACCAATGGTTGTTGCACCAAATGTTTTTATGGACGTTGCGCCCACCTTGCCAAAATCGGGTTTCCAATGCATGCTTTTGAGCTTGGTCTCCAGTCCTTCAAACTCTCCTTTCCTGATGTTGGCTAGATTTTTTCGTTGATTGACCCCGGCACTCTTTTCATAAAAATAACCAATGATGTTGAGTTCGTCACCCAATCTCTTGCCAAAATCCCTTACTTTTTCCTTGAGCACATTTTCGTCGCAACCATCCAAGGCCACAAAAGGACAAACGTCAACCGCACCCGTACGAGGATGGGTGCCACTATGGTTTCGCAAATCTATTTTTTCATTTGCCGCCTGATACATGGCAAATGCCGCTTCAAATATGCTTTCCAAGTTTCCCGTGAAAGTAAAAACCGTGCGGTTGGCGGCTCTACTGCTGTCGATGTGGAGTAATTTCACTCCGGGTGTATCGGATATAGACTTCGCAATGAACTGAATAACCTCTTCATTTCTCCCTTCACTGATGTTGGGGATACACTCTACCGTATTTTCATTCATTCTTTCTGATTTTGAGTTTTCTGGTGTTTTATTTAAAAAGTTTTTTACACACGTCAGCGGTGAGTTTGGCCAAAAAATTAGCGGCCTGACTCCTGCCTGCTGAACTGTTGGCCAGTTCCGGTGCCGCCTCGCAAATGTGTACGTAGCTGGGGCGCAAGGCTTTGATACTGCATCTGACCAAACTTCGCAATTCATTTCCGGTAAACCCTGCACTGTTTAGCGCACTGGCGGGATAGTGGGTGAGTACATCCATATCAATTTCCAGTCCGGTACATTCCAATGGAAGTTTTTTAATGGATTCGGTCAATAGTGTATTGGCAGAGGTCAATCCCCGATCGAGAATTTCTTCCATGGTGGTCATGGAAAGTTGGTCGTGTTGTGCTATTCGCCGAAGGATAGCGGTGTTATTTACACTTTCTCCCAAACCAAAAATGTGATATGCAGCGAGCAATTGCTCTTCAAGGGCATAGGTAAATCCGTTGCCACTGTGACGACCTTCTGCATCGCGTAAATCGGCGTGGGGGTCAAAGTTCAGGACACTTACTTTTTGTCCTTTACTGTCGTGCAAGGCTTTGATGAGGGGATAACAATTGTTGTGACCACCGCCAATTACGATGAGTTTTTTTCCACTGTCGAATACTTTTCTCGCCAAGCTGTACACCACGCCGTCTATATAGGTCACCATATTGCGCAACTGCTCCATATCCTCGGGATGGTTGGTGTTGAGTTGTTGCGATAAGTGATCTAAATCGCTAAAGCGAATTTGCCCCAGCAAAAGGACTTTTTCGGCTTTAAGGTAGTCGTTGTCCTGTACGTTAAAGAGATGCGGAATCGATTGTTCCCATGCGTTTGAGGTGCCTGGTCTGCCAAAATTGGCACGCACGCCCAAGTCTTCATTGATGCCCACAATGACAACTTCACACGGACTATGCGCCAGGTTTTCTTCAAGAGAAAGTTCAGGGTTGGGCAATCGGACTTTCTCTCCAAATCGAAATTCTCCCATTCGCTTGTTGAGCAGGGATTCCCGATGGTTTTCGTTAAAGAGTTGGAGGCGTTCCAACTCAGATGTTCTGGTGAACTCTTCCATTTATTATTGTGGTTTTAATAGGTGCTCTGCCAAAAGCGTAAGGCAAAAAATTGTATGAGGAAACCGGTTCGGATATCCATAGGTTAGCCCGTTTTCCAACGGCGATATTGCCAACTTCATTTTCCAGTTCCATGGCAAATGCCCCGTTGATGGTGGCGGCGTTGATGGCTTCCTCGGGCAGCATTTTCATGTGGATACAAGCCAGGGCAATGGTGAAAAACATATTGCCGGAAGGGGAGGAGCCGGGGTTGTAATCACTGGCCAAAGCGACGGGTAATCCGGCATCGATAATTTTACGCGCAGGCGGGTACTCGATGTTTAGAAAAAATGCCGTTTGGGGTAGGAGGGTGGGCATGGTTTCTCCAGACAATAAGGCCGAGATCTCTGCTTCCCCGGTAAACTCCAGATGATCCACAGAAATGGCTTTGTGTTTTACACCAATTTGTATGCCACCCGAATAATCCAGTTCGTTGGCGTGTATTTTTGATTTAAGACCAAATTTTGCGCCGGCTTCCAAAATACGGTCAGTTTGCTCCGGGGTAAAAAATCCGCGGTCACAAAAAACATCGATATAGTCCGCCAATCCCTGATCTACAACTTTTGGCAACATCTCATTGATGATCAAATCTACGTATTTGTCGGGGTCGGACTTATAGGCATGTGGAACGGCGTGTGCGCCCAAAAACGTGGATTTAATCGGTATGGGTGATTTTTCTTTTAAAGCCCGGATAACCCGCAACATCTTTAGTTCACTTTCTGTGGAAAGTCCGTAACCACTTTTGATTTCCACCGCACCGGTGCCCATTGAAATTATTTCGTGCAGTCGTTTATAGGCGCTTTCAATGAGTTCCTCTTCGGGTGTGTTCCTAAGAACGTTTGCAGAGTTGAGAATGCCTCCTCCTGCAGCAGCAATTTCCTCGTAGCTTTTTCCCTTTATCCGCATCACAAATTCCTCTTCTCTACTGCGTGCAAACACAAGGTGGGTGTGGGAATCACACCAGGCGGGGGCCACCAAACCGCCGCGGGCATCAATGACCTTAAAGGCTTTATTGAGGCGTTCTTTGCTGAGTTCTTTCTCGGTACCAAAGGCGATGATTTTTCCATCAGCCATCGCAATCCAGGCGTCTTTTAGGTAAGGTAAATCTTGTAAATCAGTGCCTTTAAGAGGCTTGCTTATCGTTCCGGATGTGCCCAAAAGCTGACCGATATTATAAATGATCGTTTCTTCCATGTCATACATTTTTTCAAGCGCCAATGTACAAGTAGAACGAATCTCACCCAAAGAATATTAGGGTCTATTTCGTGAATTTATTCACAAAACCATTTCGTGGTTCTATATTTTACCACATAGGCACATAGAGAATATAAGTGTTTTTTGAAAACCGCTCAGCTAAACTCGCGCCTCCTTTGCGGTTAAAAAGCTTTGCGTTTAATAATAACCCCTATGTGAAAATCTATGTGCTCTATGTGTCTATGTGGTTGGAGAACCACTTTGTGGTTCTATATTTTACCACATAGGCACATAGAGAACATAAGTGTTTTTAAAAAACCCCTATGTGAACCTCTATGTGCTCTATGTGTCTATGTGGTTGGGAAAACCCCGAAGTGGTTCTATATTTTACCACATAGGCACATAGAAAACATAAGTTTTTTTTTAAAAACCCCTATGTGAACCTCTATGTGCTCTATGTGTCTATGTGGTTGGGAAAACCCCGAAGTGGTTCTATATTTTACCACATAGGCACATAGAAAACATAAGTTTTTTTTGAGTTGAGGTAAAAAGCATCACTACATAAAAAAAAACCTAAATCCCCAGTTTTTTTATAGTTTTTTTGGAAAGAACATCTTTATGAACGACAAAGGAAATGGTTTTGTACCGCAAAAATGCTTCGGAACAATAGATGTAACCGTCTTTGTAAGGATTGGAAATCTCTCCCCAGGAATTTTTAACCACGTAGTATTTGGTGCCGTTTTGGTCAACCACTCGCCCTACTATATGCATGCCGTGGTCATCCGTAGTTTCGTAGTTGTCATAAGCCGCCTGGCGCAATTCCGGAGTTATCTCCAATTCCTCAACCGGAGATTCAAACATTGCCTTGCGTTCCTCCTCGCTCATTTTGTGATAGGGCTTTGCAGGCACGATGGCCAAACCGTTTCGCGCCGAAAAACCCTTTTCACTTACATCCGTTGCCCAACTCAAGGTATAACCTTTGTCCAATGCGTTGTCCACCGTTTCCATCAGCTCGTCCAAGGGTAAGTTATAGCATGTTCCCCAAGCCCAATTGTCGGGTACTTCGATATACATTTCACTAAAATAGGGCGCATGCGTATAGGAGGAAATTTGCACATAATCATCTGGTTTGATTTTCACGACCTCATCGGCAAAACTGCGCGGGGTATAAGTTTTTCCTTCGTGGGTGAAGGTTTCGGGAAAAGGGCCAAAATATGCATCCAAAACGGCATTAAATGCCGGCTTCCAAGCTGTGCTCAATCTTTTGTTGGGATTTTGAATGATGGCGTCCAGCATGCCTTTCAGCACTTTTTCCAATTCGCTATGACGATTCATATCCTCACCGTATTCAAGTCCGCGGTATTTGAGATAGGGAACAGCCCCGTATTTTTTGATGATGTAAAGCACATCTGGAAGCGCACCCCCCTGGGCAAAATTTAAATGCCCGTGCAGTCGCACATAACGATTTGCCTTATCGTGATATACCATACGAGCGGTAAACATCTCGGACAAATCGATGGGATTTACACCCAATCGGGCCATTTCAGATTCGATAAACGATGTGGTGGCATAACTCCAGCACGTCCCACTGCTGGCCTGATTTTTTACCGGCAACACACTTAAGTCTATCTGGGTAGTGAAGGTGTAACCTTTTTTATCAACGTCTTTAGCTTGCGATGCGACCTTGGCAACTAAATCGTCTTGGGCAAAAGCAGAACCGGACATTATTAAAAATGCGCCGAGAAAGAAAATGACTTTTTTCATGTTTTGAAAGATTAAAATATGAACATTGGTGATAAAACCGGAGTAAATATTACTTTGGATAAATTCAATTATGGATGAATCCACTCAAAAAAGGAAGATTTTGGCAGAAAGGGACTTTTTGGAGCAGACTCATGGATTATTTGTCAAATACTTGGTGTCAATCAGATTCCTCTTCAAAAGATAGTTGTGGTAATCACCTTCTGTAGCCATGCGTTTTTCCACAATGGTAGAAAGCATGTCCGAACGATGGAGAATTTCGTCACAACACTCACGTAATCCGAATTCACCTCCAGTTTGGTGAGAAATATAATCTACGAGTCCTTTTTCCTGCAATAGGTTTTGAAAGTGTTCCGCGCCCGGTCGTTGGACAAGCATTCGCAGACCACTAATTGCGGCGGCATTCAGGTCGAGAATATCGTCGAAAAAAAAGGCAACTTCCTGGGGTTGCAGACCGTTTTCTTGACAAAAATTTTCCAGTACTTTTTCTTTATTTAGCACCTTGGTGTACAGCGTGTTGATGTGTTCTCTTTGCGCCCAATCTAGGGCGCCGGGGTTGTCAGCACCGGTAATCACGGCAACAACGGGCAGTTTTTCATCCCTCAACCAAAGGGAAAAACGGAGCATATTGACCCCCATGCTATCGGCCTCATAGAATCCACTGGGCTGAGATTTGCTCTTCATCCCGGAATTAAAAACCCCGTCCCAGTCAAACACCAAAGCCTTGATGTTTGCCCAGCGACGGGGAAATTCGTCTTTGTCAATTAACCACATCAGTCGTTGATTTTCATAAGATCTTGTACATCGATCATACCGATTACGACCTCGTTTGCCGTGACCACCAATTGATCTATTTGGTGGGTTTTAAAGGCGTTTGAAGCTTCCACCAAAAGATCGCTGGATTCTACGGAACGCGGTGCTTTTAGGGGCAAGTCGGCAAAGGATTTTTGCAGGAATCCTTCTCCTTCACTTTCAATATTTCTACGCAAATCGCCGTCGGTAAATATTCCGATGGCCTGATTTTTTTCGTTTACGATGGTGACGGCACCAAATCCGCCAACATTCATTTTCACCAATCCGTCAACGACTTTTTTATCTGCGGTAATGACGGGGTTTTCCTTGCGAATGGTTTCGCCAATGGTTTTGGTCATCAGTGCAGTGTGTTCAAAAAACTGGTTGGTGCCCAGTGTAGTGAAATTATTTTCTGTAAGCTGCTTCATAATTTTATAAGGAACGGTCACGGTGTGTACGCCAATGTTGATGGCATTCCTTACGTGCTCTACATTTCTCACGGAGCTAAACATGATTTTGGTGTTATAACCGTAGTAATTTACGGCATCTACACATTGCTCTACCAGGGCAAGTGCATCGTGTCCCTGATCCTGTAATCTTCCTACGAGTGGACAAACATAAGTAGCACCGGCGGCCATGGCCATATAGGCTTGTTGTAGGGTGTAAACCAAATGGATGTTGACGAGGTAACCTTCATCGACCAAACGTTTACAGGCTTTTACACCTTCCAGACTGATGGGTATTTTATACACCGTTCGACTGCGATCGAGCCCCATAGCATCCTGACGTTTTGCTTCAGCAACAATTTCGTCGGCAGTTTTTCCCAGGGCTTCGATTTGCAATACAGGCACCATATCCGCCAATTTGAGAATTGTAGCATCTACATCCGTAATGCCTTCGCGGTGCATAAAAGTAGGCGTGGTGGTAAGTCCGGTAAGAAATCCGAGTTGGAACGCAGTTTCAATTTCTTTGATGTCTGCGCTGTCGAGGTATAGTTCCATATTAACTGTTTTGAGGCGCCAAAGGTAGTGGAAATATGCCGAATATTAGAGTGGAAATTTTGATTGACAATTGACAATGTGGGCGACGAACGATTTTCGGTATTCGTTGAGGTTTCGTGAGACCGGGAATTATTTGTGCAATGGGGTTGAATGTTTAGGCGTTGAGTCGTTTAGGCGTTTTGAGACCGAACGATTTTCGGTATTCGTTGAGGTTTCGTGAGACCGAGAGTTATTGGGAATGATGAATGGTTAATGGTTAATGGTAAATGGTTAATGGTTAATGGTTAAATAACCAACTATCTTCGGTATTCGTAGAGGTTTCGTGAGACCGGAATCATTTGGTTCTTGGTCTTTTTTGTTCTGTAAACATTCGGGTAATCGGGGCTTTTTTAGTTGACAATGGACAATGTGGGCGACGAACGGGTTTTGGATTTTGTGGAGATTGCGAGAGCCCGAAACCATTGGGTCGTCGTTTTAATAGTAAGCACAACACACAGAATCAACCCCGTAGGGGTGTTGATGATTATAACAG
>JAFIEY010000259.1 GCA_020832345.1 Cryomorphaceae bacterium
TACAACCTTTTATATAGTCAACAGGAGGTATACGTACATCCTACTTTGTAAAGAAAGTAGGATTCACTCACGTTGTTTCAGAAGTTGCTTGTACACCTTATCCACCTTCCAATAAGACCAGAAGGAAAACAATATTAGCAGTACTGGAACGATATTCGAGTTAATGATAAATCCAAGAGGGAAGTCAAATTTTGTCATCAGTATGTAATTACTGTAAAATTTATATGGAATCGCAATCACTATAACAACCATCATCCATCGGGCATACTTCCAGTAAAATAGAATAAACTCGTGGTTCCATGGCAAGTGTGAATCGTTTTTTGAACGCTGTTGATTCATTTAATCCTCCGTATTTATACATCCTGAATTTCGGTAACTGCACAGCCCTGTACACACCAGTAATGATCTGAGAGTAACTTAGCTACTGCTGCATGATAGCCAGCAACAACAGCTGCAACACATCCGCGAGATGCCACTGTTGTTGCAAAAGGCGGTCTAAGGTTTTTAATGCAACAAGTCGCCAGCTCCGTTTACAACGTGGAATTTCAATCCGAAAACCCTACGATTTAACTTTGCTTCGAAGATGACACCTGCTTTTGTTTGTTATCAAACAGTTTAAAAGTTGATATAGCACCCAAAATGAAAAAGTAAAGGCCCAAAAAAAGTGCGTATTTCGAGAAACTTGTTTGAATAGAGTGGAAAATCAGGAACACAACGCCTACTATCGAAGCGAATAATGCTACCCTGTTTAGGTGAATATTTATTTCCTTACGTATTACTAGCCCAAAAATAGTTCCAAATAAAGTCAGAACTAAAAAAATTTGAAGACCGTTATCCATACTATTTCCTTAATTAACAGTTACTATCTACCCCATCTCCGGTACAAAATTCACAATAACAGAGTGCAGCACTAGCTAAAAAAACATGCTGGAGCCCATGGTCCACAGCCTGTTGAGGCACCACCCGCTACTACTGTACAAGCACTTGCTCTCCAACCACATTCAACATCCCAAAAACCGCCGGCTTCTTCTTCGACATTCACCACCGGATGTCTGCTTTATGGTGACTAAACTAAGCAAGACGGCAAGTTTTGAGTGATGCGCATATTGAGGAGTTCAGAGGGGGATAACTGAACCTACAATCGCTGATCTCAAACGCAGCCAGCTAGAGAAAGTTTTCAAGCCAAGGATATCAAGATTATCCCTTTTGGTCAGTTTTTCCATACTTTTTACTGATGATTGGCCTGACAATGAAGTCAAACATCAGAAGTGGCAAAAAAATATACCAAAAGCGAACAAGTGCGTTTACAATGCTTAAGCTTCCGTCAGCATGATTTTTACCCCCATAAAATTCCACTAGTAATGCTAATCCGATTAAAAATACATAGAAGAGGACGTCTAAGACCCCCCATTTTCGTTGAATAAGTTTCATCTTACCAATCACATAGCGTTTTATTAAATATTAACTCTGTACTCACATTGATTATATATTCATTCACAATTATTTAAACAAGCATACAGTGTTATACCCGTTGATACCAATTTGGCAGATTTATAAGCGGTGGCCATGCCAGCACATAAACCGTAAGCTGGTCCTGCAGCGCTGCACTTAATCATACTACTCACATAGCCAATTAAAGTCGCAGAAATTGCAGCACCGGCTACCGCACCGCATAACCCCTCACAATCAGAAAGAGTCATTCCCGAATCGGAGTTCGTTTTCCCATCTGATGCAGTTTGCAATATTAAACGTTCTAACTGTCCACTCAATACATCGACAACCTCGCCCTCATCCATTGTCATCATATCCGGGCGTTTCTGCATGATTGCGTTTGCTACTGAGGTCATTTCTTCTATTAGTTCTGTGGGTATTATGGGGTCGAATAAATCCTCAAAAGCGGTTTGAAGCGATAGCAACTCATTTGCGTCGAGCAGATCATAGTCAATACCTTGAATTTCGCGATAATCACCACGAATTTGATGACGTTTTATGGCTGGATTATTTAGCAGTGTCTGCGCTCGCTCAACCCAACCTCGCTGTTCTTCAGGACTTAGCGCTGTGAATCGGGAAGTTATTTCATTGGAGTAGTTCATCAGTAATTGCAACTCTTGATCTATACCAAGGTTCGATGCTTCCAAGAGCTTGGCTTCCTCGCCGGCATTGACCACCGGATTGCACGCTTTTATGGTGACTAAACTAAGCAGGGCGGCGACTAAGAGAGAGAGAGAGAGAGAGAGAATGTTTTTGTTTTCATAAGTAAACTTGATTTTAGTTTATTTTGACAGCCCGTCACTGATGGTGACGAACCATGATGACCCTGCAGGCTTATGTAAGGGCAATCGTGCACTCATTAGCATGCAGCTATCTATAAGAGTATTTCGGAGGCCATTTGTTACAAAAGAATTCCAAATTTTTTTATGACACAATAAAATCGGTCTATAATGCGCATATACATCTTTTTTTTACAGTTTTTGGGCGGGAGTGAATATGTTCTCTATGTATATACACTTCAGGACTGTCTTCTTGACTTGAACAAAATTAACCATAGAAATTTCAGGCTTAATAATATAAGAAACACTGGAAGAGTCTGCGGGAAACCACAACTGCTCCAGTATTTCATTTAATGTTATGCAAGACGGTATTACTACCTCTTACTCCTTGGCGGGAACTGATCATCGAACATGGATCCATCCCAAGCGCCTCGAAGTACGGCAGTGAACCCAAGCAAAATTACAGGACCCATAAAAACAGAACCAACAATTAGTGTCCATTCTCTCCAAGTTCGCTCGTGTTCAGCAACTAATGCATTAAATAGGTTCGCGTCCCAAATAAATATCCAGTATGTTGACGCAAGTAGCAGCATACATATGAGTACGTGCAGAACCAGATTAATGAAAATATTCTTTACATTTACTTTACTTTTCATTTTAATGTACGTTTTTAGTATTGCTAGTTAACAGGAAGCAACAGCACCTGTAGCGGCTCCACCTATACCTCCTACTATTATACCAAGAGCACAACCTGTCGCTGCCCCATGCACTCCACCTATCAGGAATCCTACGCCACCAAAAGATCCACAGCCTAGTGCGGTACCAGTAGCTGCCCCTCCAAGAATTCCCGTTGCACATCTTCCCCAGGTATTCCACCATCCACCGTTATCATTACAATCTGTGGTGACAACGATGATTACTACTGTTGAATTTGTTTCCTCATCATAATGCAACTCTTCTACCTGACACGTGGTCTCTTCGTTGGCAAGGGTACCCAAGCCCTTCGCTCGCACCTGTGTTTCGCGCAAGTTGGTGATGAGTTCACTGTTTTCTGCAAGAAAGACCAGAAACTCGCGGGTGTTGATGGCTTCCAGGCGCTGGCTTTTATCCAGATCACGGCTTGCCAACAGCTCGTCGAGCAATTCCAAAGCCTGTTCTGGTGTGTCGGATTCACGGATGATGTCCTGAACCACTGGGTCTGCTTGCGAATCGGTTTCCTTGGCTCTTACATCGCGGGTAGCTGCCATACGATAGCCGTTTTCGAAGGCTTCTATGTCGGCCTGATTGCCCAGTACATCGATGTAGGCCTGACGAATGTTGGCGGCAAACTGATCCATTTCGGTAATGTCCATGTGCTGATTGGATTCCGTGGCCTGCGTCAGGACCTGCCTGAGCGTCTGCTGATACTCCATTAACCAGTCGGCTTCC